>NZ_JBSGFQ010000102.1:0-45294 GCF_053603495.1 Nonomuraea sp. NPDC004186
GGGGGGGGGGGAACATTCTTTCCGGGGGGCCCCCAAACAGCTGCGGGGGGGCTTCATATCTGCGACGATGCGGGGCGGGCAAGGGGGGCCGCCCCCTTCCGTGTGAGGCGGCGGTACTAGCCGGCGATGTTGCCGGTGCGGTACTCGAGTGCCTTGGTGGCGTACTTGTTGTTGGCGCCGTACTGGTAGATGCCGATGGTGGCCACGGACGGGTCACCGGCCTCGTTGAACTCGACCGGGCCGCTGACGCCCTCGTAGTCGATGTCCTTGCCGGCCTTCAGCAGGTCCACGCACTCCTTGAAGCTCTTGCACTTCTCGCCGCCCTTGCTCACCTCGGCGAGCTTGGCCGCGATGTCCGTGCCGGCGTCGCTCTTGGCGGCCTCGGCGGCCAGCGCGATCAGGTTGGCGGCGTCGTAGGACTCGGGGGCGTAGCTGAAGTCCTGGAGCTTGGGGTTGATGGCCAGGAGCTTCTTCTCGAACTCCTCGGGGGCCGCGGCACCCGGGATCGTGCCCTTGACGCCGTCGAGCGTGCCCTTGGGCATCTTCACGTAGTTCGTGTTGGACGTGTTGCCGTCCACCATGTACCACTTGTGCTTGCTGGCGGGCAGGCCCTGCTTGACCAGCTCGGCCACGACCTTCGCCGTCTCCTCGAACCCGATCAGCACGATGCCCTTGGGGTTCTTGGCCTTGATCTTGGCCACGTCGGCGGAGAAGTCGGCCGCCTTCGGGTCGTAGTCGACGCGCTCGACGACCTCGCCACCGCCGTCGGTGACGGTCTTCTGGACCTGGTCGGCCAGACCCGTGCCGTAGGAGTCCTGCATGGCCAGGATGCCCACCGTGTCGTTGCCGTCGGCCACCACGAGGTCACCCAGCACGCGCCCCTGCAGCTTGTCGGGCGGCGAGGTACGGAAGTACAGGCCCTTGTCGTTGATCGTGGTGAACTTGTCGGAGGTGTTGGCCGGCGAGAAGTGCACCACGCCCGCACCCGTGATCTTGTCGATCACCGACTCCGACACCGACGACGACGCGGCGCCGATGATGGCGTCGGCCTTCTGCGCCAGCAGCTTGTCCACCGACTGCGAGGCGATGTTGGTGGTGGTGTCACCCGAGTCGGTGTCGTACTTGGTGATCGGCTTGCCGAGCACGCCACCGGCCTCGTTGATCTCCTTGACGGCGGCATCGACTCCCGCGATCTCGGGCGGGCCGAGGAAGGCCAGCGAACCGGTCTGGGGCAGCAGGGTGCCGATGGTGAGAGTGCCATCGCCCTTCGCCGCGGCGGGCGCCGACGACGACGGCGCGGCGGCAGACTCTGACGTCTGCGTGGCGGTGTTGCCGCCGCCACCGCCGCAGGCTGTCAGGGCGAGGCTGGTGGCAGCCACGACAGCCAGCGCCCGCCCCACGGGAGCAATGCGGATCATGAAGTGTCTCCTTCATTTCCAGGCCGGGATCGGTCAGCACCGCCGAGCGTTCCCGAACGAATGCAGGAAACGTATAAAACTGCTGCGTGCTCCAACCAGATGCACTGGGGAACTGTCGGCACTTGGATGCGGAGTCGTAATCAGTCCTCAACTTACGGACCTGGGCAAGCACGCTTAATCTGCATCGAGTGAAGCGCTTTACGGTTCCCCTCGCCATGGTGCTCCTCCTCGCCGGTTGCGCCGCCTCCGAACGGCCTTCGCCGCCGCCCGCGACTCCCCCGGCGGGCGTATCGGTCTCACTGGCGCAATGGCGTTCGGACGAGCCCGTGCACGCGCTGGAGGTGGCCGTCCGCAATACCACGGACACACCGGTCTATTTCGCCGACGTCCAGCTGGTCACGCCGTCATTCAAAACCCTGCCGGCGCAACGGACCGACGCCACCCTCAAGAAGACCGAGCGGACGGACCTGCGCATCACGTACGGGCCCGCCAACTGCCTCCCCCAGGGGCTGCCCGAGGTCCAGCCGGCCACGGTCGTGGCGCACGTCAGCACCGGCTCCGAGCAGCCGCGCAAGGTGGTCTTCAACGTCCCCCACCCCGACCCGCTGCTGGCCAGGCTGCTGCGCGACGAGTGCTCGGAGTTCCTGATCAAGGAGGCGGCGGACATCGAGTTCGGCCCCGAGTGGAAGGACGCCGACAAGGCCATGCGGGGCAACCTGGTGATCACCCGGCGCGGGAACGGCGCCGTCACCGTCAACGACATGGGCGGGACCACCCACTTCATCGTCACGCCCGAGCACCGGCCCCTGGGCGTGCTGGCCGCCGGTCGGCAGCGGCTGGAGGTGCCGATCGCGCTCACCCCCGGCCGCTGCGACCCCCACGCGTTCGCCGAGGCCAAGAAGGCCTTCCTGTTCCCCGTGCGGGCCAGCATCGACGGGGGTCAGGAGCGCGTGGTCATCGTGGTGCCGCCCAAGCCGCTGCAGGACCGCCTCATCCCCTGGGCGATGAAGACGTGCGGGTTGGGCGGCTGAGGGTCAGCCCTCGATCTTGCCGGTGCGGTACTCCAGCGCCTTGCCGGGGTACTTGTTGTCGTCGCCGTACTGGTAGACGCCGATCGTGGCCACCGCCGGGTCACCGGCGTCGTTGAACTCGACCGGGCCGCTGAGGCCGTCGTAGTCGATGTCCTTGCCGGCCTTGAGCAGGTCGACGCACTCCTTGAAGCTCTTGCACTTCTCGCCGCCCTTGCTCACCTCGGGCAGCTTGGCGGCGATGGACGCGCCGGAGTCGTCCTTGGCCGCCTCGGCGGCGAGGGCGATCAGGTTCGCCGCGTCGTACGACTCGGCCGCGTACGTGAAGTCGCTCAGCTTGGGGCTGAGCTCGACGAGCTTCTTCCTGAACTCCTCGGGCGCCTCGGCGCCCGGGATGGTGCCCTTGACGCCCTTGAGCGTGCCCTTGGGCATCTTCTGGTAGTTGGTGTTCGACATGTTGCCGTCCACCATGTACCACTTGTACTTGTCCGTCGTCAGGCCCTGCTTGACCAGCTCGGCCACGACCTTGGCGCCCTCCTCGAAGCCGATCAGCACGATCGCCTTCGGGTTCTTCGCCTTGATCTTGGCCACGTCGGCGGAGAAGTCGGCCGCCTTCGGGTCGTAGTCGACCCGCTCCACGACGCTGGCGCCGGCCTCCTCGGCGGTCTTGGTGACCTGGTCGGCCAGGCCGGAGCCGTAGGAGTCCTGCATGGCCAGGATGCCGATGGTGTCGTTGCCGTCGGCGGCGATCAGGTCGCCGAGCACGCGGCCCTGGAGCTTGTCCGGCGGCGCCGTACGGAAGTACAGGCCCTTGTCGCTGATCGTGGTGAACTTGTCGGAGGTGTTGGCCGGCGAGAACTGCACCACGCCCGCACCCGTGATCTTGTCGATGATCGACTCCGACACCGACGACGACGCGGCGCCGATGATGGCGTCGGCCTTCTGGGCCAGCAGCTTGTCCACCGACTGCGAGGCGATGTTCGTGCTCGTGTCACCCGAGTCCGTGTGGACCTTGGTGATCGGCTTGCCGAGCACGCCGCCCGCCTCGTTGATCTCCTTGACGGCCTGGTCCACGCCGGCGAACTCGGGCGGGCCGAGGAACGCGAGCGAGCCCGTCTGCGGCAGCACGGTGCCGAGGGTCAGCGTGCCGTCGCCCTTCGCCGCGGGCGCCGAGGAGGCCGCCGTGGACGGGGCCGCCGACTCGGACTGCTTCGCGGCCGTGTCGCCGCCGCCACCGCCACAGGCCGTCAGAGCCAGGCTCGCCGCGGCCGCGACGGCCAGCACGCGCCCCGTTGGAGCAATGCGGATCATAAAAGAGACTCCCCCTATCTCAACGAAGGAACGATCACCTTCGCTGGGTTTTCCGAGCTCAGCATGCCTGTTCGAACAGGTGATGGGGAGTTCTTACGCGGCTTTTATGCGGATTCGTAATGTCACAAACACTGATAGTAATGATGTGTTTCGTGTGAGTTACGGTCCTGTCAGACACGACACACCCCAGATCCGGAAATTTCCGGATCTGGGGTGTAATGGGCGCTCCTCAGCCCGCGATGTTGCCCTGGCGATATTCGACCGCCTTCGCCGCGTCGAACTTGTTGTCCGCCCCGTACTGGTAGACCCCGATCGTCGCCACCGACGGGTCGCCCACCTCGTTGAAGTCGACCGGTCCGCTGACACCCTCGTAGTCGATGTCCTTACCGGCCTTAAGCAGGTCCACGCACTCCTTGAAACCGGTGCACTTCTCGCCGGACTTGCTCACGGCCACCAGGTTCGCCGCGATGGCCGCCCCCGAGTCGTCCTTGGCCACCTCGGCCGCCAGCGCGATCAACGTCACCGCGTCGTACGACTCCGCCGCGTACGTGAACTCGGTCAGCTTGGGATTGACCGCCAGCAGCTTCTTCTGGAACGCCTCGGGCGCCGCCGCGCCGGGCAGCGTGCCCTTGACGTCCTTGAGCGTGCCCTTCGGAGCCCTGACGAAGTTGGTGTTCGACATGTTGCCGTCCACCATGTACCACTTGTGCTTGTCCGCCGTCAGGCCCTGCTTGACCAGCTCCGCCACGACCTTCGCCGTCTCCTCGAACCCGATCAGCACGATGCCCTTCGGATTCTTCGCCTTGATCCTGGCCACGTCGGCGGAGAAGTCGGCCGCCTTCGGGTCGTAGTCCACCCGCTCCACGACCTCGCCACCGCCGTCGGTGATGGTCTTCTGCACCTGATCCGCCAGACCCGTGCCGTACGAGTCCTGCATGGCCAGAATGCCCACCGTGTCGTTGCCGTCGCCCACCACCAGGTCACCCAGCACCCGGCCCTGGAGCTTGTCCGGCGGCGCCGTACGGAAATAGAGCCCACGGTCGTTGATCGTGGTGAACTTGTCCGACGTGTTCGCCGGCGAGAACTGCACGACCCCCGCACGGGTGATCTTGTCGATGATCGACTCCGACACCGACGACGACGCCGCACCCACGATCGCGTCCACCTTCTGCGTCAGCAGCTTGTCGGCCGACTGCGAGGCGATGTTCGTGGTGGTGTCACCCGAGTCCGTGTCGTACTTGGTGACCGGCTTGCCGAGCACCCCGCCCGCCTCGTTCACCTCCTTGAGCGCCAGGTTCGCACCCGTGAACATGGGCGGGCCCAGATACGCGAGCGAACCCGTCTGCGGCAGCACCGTGCCGATCGTCAGCGTGCCGTCCCCCTTCTTCGCGGCCCCGGCCGAGGAGGACGAAGCCGAGGCGGACCCGGCGGGGGCGGCGGTCGTGCCTCCGCCCGAACACGCGGCCAGCACCAGACACGCCGCCGCGACGGCGACCGGCAAGCGGGCGGCGGCGAGCACCGGTACGCGGATCGCTGTGGCGGCGACCGGCGCGCGGGAAATACGGATCATCGAAAGCGTCTCCGTTCGAGATGAGCGGACCTTCCGTCCGCCCATCAGTTACGCGCCGGGACACCTCCCACGAAAAGCACTCGAAGCCGGTTGGATGCCCACTCGTGACCACACCACAACCCACCGGCCCAAAAGACTTGATATAAGCCTTTTTCAGCCCCGCTCGGCCGCGTCATCTATAACGATCTGAGCAACCTCACGCATGCTCAACCGCCGATCCATCGACGCCTTCTGGATCCACCTGAACGCCTGCGGCTCACTCCAGCCGTGCTGCGTCATCAGCTGACCCTTGGCCCGCTCCACCAGCTTCCTGGTCTCCAGCCGCTCCGACAGGCTCGACACCTCGGACGCCAGCGCGACCATCTCCTCGTGCCTGCTGACCGCCATCTCGATCGCCGGCACCAGATCCGCCTTCGTGAACGGCTTGACCAGATAGGCCATCGCCCCCGCGTCCCTGGCCCGCTCGACCAGGTCACGCTGGGAGAACGCGGTCAGGATCAGGCACGGGGCGATCCGCTCGGCCGCGATCCGCTCGGCCGCCGAGATGCCGTCGAGCACGGGCATCTTCACGTCCAGGATCACGAGGTCCGGCCTCAGATCGGCGGCCAGCCGGATCGCCTGCTCACCGTCCCCGGCCTCGCCCACGACGACGTAGCCGTCCTCCTGGAGCATCTCCTTGAGGTCGAGGCGGATCAGGGCCTCGTCTTCCGCGATCACTACTCGCCGCTGCGTACTCACGAGCAGAAGAGTACCGATGTCCGGTAGATTAGATCCACGCCGGTGCGGCTCGGTGCTTTACACTCCGAGATCACAGACCGGACAAATGCCGCCCCGGTAGACCAATCGGCAGAGTCGATGGCCTCAAAATCCATTCAGTGTGGGTTCGAATCCCACCCGGGGCACTTTCAAACCGCCCGGCTTCTCGGCCGGGCGGTTTTGTCATACCCGGCTGCGACACTCTCCGCATGCACGATCGCACTCTACGCAACCGCACGCTGCGCCTGCTGGAGGCCGGGCTCAGCGTCGGCGAGGCGAGCCGCCAGACCGGCGTCAGCCTGAGCACCATCCGCCGGTGGCGCGAGGTCCCCGAGAGTCGCTCCCTCACGGCCCGCGGTTGCGCCCGTTGTGCGCCGATTCCGCTCTCTCCGACGCCCGCCGACGGCTATGCCCAGCTGCTCGGCCTCTACCTCGGCGACGGCCACATCGTGCGCTGCCCCAAGGGGGTCCATCTGCTCACCGTCTACTGCGACGACAGCTGGCCCGGCCTCATCGAAGAAGCCGCCGCGACGATGGCACGGGTGATGCCGGCCTCAGCCGTGAGCCGGCGCAGGCGCAACGGGTGCACCGAGGTCAAGAGCCTCTCCAAGCACTGGCCGCACCTGTTCCCGCAGCATGGCCCCGGCAAGAAGCATGAGCGCCCGATCGTGCTCGAGCCGTGGCAGCGGGAGATCGTCTCGGCGCATCCTGGGAGGTTCGTCAGGGGCCTCATCCACTCCGACGGCTGGCGTGGGACCAACCGGGTCCGCCGCGTCCTGCCCAGCGGCGTCCGCTGGTACGAATATCCGCGCTACCACTTCAAGAACGAGTCCCCCGACATCCTCGCCCTCTGCGGCGAGGCGCTCGATCTGCTCGGTGTGGCCTGGCGGTTCAACAACCGCAACGAGCTCTCGGTCGCCCGCAGGGAGGCGGTGGAGCTGCTCGACCTTCACGTCGGCCCGAAATACTGACCGGTCACCAGGGCATGACCCCGGCGTCGTCGTAGAAGCCGCCGGTCGGGCCGTCGGGGCCGAGGGTGGCCAGCCGGATGACGACGGCGGCCCCGTCCGCGGCCGTGCGGGTGGGTTTGTACGGCAGGTCCTTGGTGAGGTCGGTGGCGCAGGCGCCCGGGGCGGCGGCGTTGACGAGGATGCCTTCCTCGCGCAGTTCCTTGGCGTACTGGACGGTCAGGGAGTTGAGCGCGGTCTTGGACACGGGATAGGTGGCCGAGGGCGGCAGGGCGGACATGTAATGGCCGGGGTCGGTGTGGTGGGCGAGGGAACCGACGCCGCTGGAGACGTTCACGATGCGGGCCGCCGGTGAGCGTCTGAGCAGGGGGAGCATGGCGTTGGTGACCATGAGGACGCCGACGACGTTCGTCTCGAGCACCTCCCGGAGGGTCCGCGGGGACATGGCGCTGGGCGGGTCGCCCATGGGGCCAGCGATGCCGGCGTTGTTGACCAGCACGTCGAGGCGGGTCAGCGTGGCGGCGGCGGCGTCGATCGTGGCCGGGTCGGTGACGTCCAGCAGGACGGGGCGCACGTCGCCGCCCTCGGCGCGGAGCCGGGCGGCGGCCTCCTCTCCGCGTGCCCGGTCGCGGGAGCCGAGCAGCACCGTCATGCCCGTGCGCGCGAGTCCGGCGGCGACCTCGTATCCGATGCCCTTGTTCGCCCCGGTCACCAGGGCGGTGGTCTTGTCGGTCATGTCGGGAAGCACATCATCGCCGACTGTTCCGGGGCCAACACCGGGTGGGTCATGGGCCATACCCTGAGGGTATGGAAACGCGCGAGCTGGCCTATTTCGCCGCCGTCGCGGAGGAGCTGCACTTCGGGCGGGCGGCCGAGCGGCTGGGCATGGCGCAGCCGCCGCTGTCGAGGGCGATCCAGAAGCTGGAGCGGCGGCTCGGGGTGACGTTGTTCGACCGGTCGGGGCGGCGGATCTCGCTGACTCCGGCGGGCGAGGTGCTGGCCAGGGAGGCGGCCAAGGTCCTCGACGCGGTGGCCGCCGCGACGGTGCGCACGCAGCGGGCGGGGCGCGCCGTGCCCCGGCTGGTGGTGGCGATGAAGGCGGGCGGCGACGGCGGCCTGCTGCCGGAGATCCTCGCCGACTATCGCGCCCATCCGGACGCCGTCGAGGTGGAGCTGGTCCTGTGCGCGGTGACGGAGCGGGCGCGGATGCTGCGTGACGGCACGGCCGACGTGGCGTTCCTGCACAGCCCGTACGAGGATCTGACGGGTTTCGACAGCGAGCCGCTCCGTGAGGAGGGCAGCGTGGCGATCGTGCAGCCCGGGCACCGGCTGGCGGGGCGGCCTTTTGTGCGCCTGGCCGAGTTGGAGGAGGACCCGACTCCGTGCTGGCCGGGTCAGCATCCGGAGCTGCACGATCCGTCCATGTTGATGCAACTGGTGGCGTTGGGGCGGTTGATCGCGGTGGTGCCGGAGTCGGTGCGGGATCATCTGCGGCGGGATCTGGTGTGTGTTCCGGTGCTCGACGGCGCTCCGACGACGGTGGTGCTGGCCTGGCCGGAGGGGGTACGGTCGCGGGCGCTGGCGGGGTTCGTGCACACGGCGACGACGGTCGCGGCCCGGAATCTGGCCGCCGCAGATGGGGATCACCTGGGCAAAACCGCGATCGAGGAGCTTTCGGGATCGCTCCCATCGGGAATATCGGTCTCAAGATCGATGAAGACGGAGGTGGGGCGGCATGCCGTTGAGCGTGGCGGCGAGGGAGGCGTTCCTGGCGGAGCCGCACATCGCGAGCCTGGCGGTGGAGACGGGTGACGGGCGCGCGCCGCTGATCGTGCCCGTCTGGTACGACTACGTCCCCGGCGGTGAGATCCGCTTCCTGACGGACGGCGGCTCGCGCAAGGCCAAGCTGATCGCGAAGGCGACCAGGTTCTCGATGCTGGTGCAGCGGGTCAGCCCGACCTACCGGTACGTGTCCGTTGAGGGGCCCGTCGTGCGCTCCGGGCCCACGACGCTGGAGGACCTGACGCGCATCTCCTCCCGCTACCTGCCGCCCGACGCGGTGGAGGGGTACGTGCAGGGCTCGGACCTGCACGTGCTCATGACGTTCCGGATGCGACCCGAGCATTGGCTCTCCGCCGACCTGGGCGCTCTCGGCTGACCCGGAAACGGTATTTTTGGGCCCGTGACTGCTATCGATCCCACCTCGACCGGCGCGTTCGGCGTCGGCCTCGCGACCATCGCCGCCGACGGCACCGTACTCGACACCTGGTTCCCCGCCCCCGAGCTGGGCGACGCGCCCGCGACGGGCACCGAGCGGCTCTCCGCCGGCGAGGCCGGTGAGCTGGCCGAGCTGACGGGTCCCGACGCGGCGCGGGGCGTGGAGGTGGTGGCGGTGCGCACCGGCATCGCCAAGCTCTCCGAGGCGCCCGTGGACGCCCACGACGTCTACCTGCGGCTGCACCTGCTGTCCGCGCGCCTGGTCAGGCCGCACGGGGTCAACCTGGACGGCGTCTTCGGCCTGCTCGCCAACGTCGCGTGGACCAATTTCGGTCCGTGCCCGGTGCCGGACTTCGAGCGGACGCGCCTGCGGCTGCGGGCGAGGGGCGCGGTGACGGTGTACGGGGTGGACAAGTTCCCGCGGATGGTGGACTACGTGCTGCCTTCCGGCGTGCGGATCGCCGACGCGGACCGGGTGCGCCTGGGCGCCCACCTGGCGAGCGGCACCACGGTCATGCACGAGGGCTTCGTCAACTTCAACGCCGGCACCCTGGGCGCCTCCATGGTCGAGGGCCGCATCTCGGCCGGCGTGGTCGTCGGCGACGGCTCCGACGTGGGTGGCGGCGCCTCGATCATGGGGACGCTGTCCGGCGGCGGCAAGCAGGTCATCTCGATCGGCGAGCGCTGCCTGCTCGGCGCCAACGCGGGCATCGGCATCTCGCTGGGGGACGACTGCGTGGTGGAGGCCGGGCTGTACGTGACGGCGGGCACGAAGGTCGCGCTCCCGGACGGCACGGTGGTGAAGGCCGCCGAGCTGTCGGGCTCGAACGGGGTCCTGCTGCGCCGCAACTCGCAGTCGGGCGCGGTGGAGGCGGTGCCGCGCACGGGCGGCGGCATCGAGCTGAACGCCGCCCTGCACGCCAACTGACCCCCTGACCGCCCCTACGGGCGGCGCCCGGCCACCGGCGCCGCCCGCCTTGGGCTTCGCCTGGCACGCCGGTCAAGCGAAACCCACGGAGGTGGCCCACGGCGCGCCGTTTCGGCGGCGCGCCGGTGAGGCGGGTAAGCGTCTCCCTGGAGGGCCCTCAGCCACGGTCGGCGGGTGGTGCCCACCGTGCGCAGCCGTAAAAACTGAAGGTTAGTGCGTGTGGGAGACGGCCGAACCGACGGTGTGGACGCGCAGGGCGTTGGTGGAGCCCGGGGTGCCGGGAGGCGAGCCGGCCACGATGACCACCTTGTCCCCCTTCTCCAGCCGCCCGGACGACAGCAGCGAAGCCTCCACCTGCCGCACCATGTCATCGGTGTGGTGCACGAACGGCACGTGGAACGTCTCCACCCCCCACGTCAACGACAGCTGCCCCCGCACGTGCGGCGACGACGTGAAGGCCAGCAGCGGGATCGGCGAGCGGTAGCGGGCCAGGCGGCGCGCCGTCTCCCCCGACATCGTGAACGCCACCAGTGCCTTGGCCCCCACGATGGCCCCCACCTCGGCCGCCGCCCGCGCGATGGCGCCGCCGGTGGTCTCCGGCATGCGCTCCAGCGTGTGCGTGGCGTGCAGGGACGTCTCCTCGGCTGCGCAGGCGATGCGGTCCATCGTGGAGACGGACTCGATCGGGTAGTTGCCGACCGACGTCTCGCCCGACAGCATGACCGCGTCGGCGCCGTCCATGACCGCGTAGGCCACGTCGGAGGCCTCGGCCCGGGTGGGGCGCGGGGCGTTCATCATCGAGTCGAGCATCTGGGTGGCGACGATGACCGGGTGGGCCTTCTCGCGGCACAGCTCGATGATGCGCCGCTGCACGATCGGCACCTGCTCCAGCGGCAGCTCGACGCCCAGGTCGCCGCGGGCGACCATGATGCCGTCGAAGGCCTCGACGATCTCGGGGAGGCGGTCGACGGCCTGCGGCTTCTCGATCTTGGCGAGCAGCGGCAGGCGTACGGCCTCCTGCTCCATGATGTTGCGCACCACGTCGGCGTCGGACGGGCGGCGGACGAAGGACAGGGCGATCATGTCGAAGCCGGTGCGCAGCGCCCAGCGCAGGTCGGCCTCGTCCTTGTCGGTCAGGGCGGGGGCGCTGACGTTGACGCCGGGCAGGTTGAGGCCCTTGTTGTCGGAGATCATGCCGCCGATGACGACACGGGTGGTGATGCGCTCACCGTCGACGCGGGTGGCCTCGAGCACGAGGCGGCCGTCGTCGACGAGGATCGTGTCACCGGGGCGCACGTCGTTCGGCAGCCCCTTGTAGGTGGTGGAGACCTGCTCGCGGTCGCCCGGGACGTCTTCGGTGGTGATGGTGAAGACGTCGCCGAAGCCCAGCCTGACGGGGCCCTCCTCGAACGTGCCGACGCGGATCTTGGGGCCCTGCAGGTCGGCGAGCATGCCTACGCCGCGGCCGAGGTCGGCCGCCACCTCCCTGACCCGGTCGTAGACCTCTCTGTGCATGTCATGAGTGCCATGGCTGAGGTTGAACCGTGCCACGTCCATGCCTGCGGCGATCAGCTCGCGGAGGCGTTCTTTGGAGGAGGTGGCGGGGCCTAGGGTGCAGACGATTTTCGCGCGACGAGTCACGAGTCCTACCTTAATTGGTACAGACCACTTGGCAGTCACTGACGACGGAGAACGTAGCCTACGTAAGAGAACAGAACGAGAACGGCGACCCCCAGACGTACCAAGTTCGTGTACTGCTCCGGGTAGATCACGCCCTCGATGTAGTTGTCGATGAATCCACCGCGGGGCAGCTCGGGCTGCCCCGCGTTCCGGCGTCCCCAGTCCTCGATCTCGGTGAGCGGGCACTCGACGCCGGTCACGAGCGAGAGCAGGCCCCAGCCGACCACGGCCAGGTGCGCCCAGATCGTACGCCGCCAGCGCCACGCGAGGAACCCGCCCACGGCCAGGTAGGCCAGGAACGCGAAGTGCACCATCATCGCGGCGTCCGCGATGATGCGATACATCATGGTTCGACGGTAGCCGCTTTCCATGCGTCCACGACACCGTGCCCGAAGAAGCCGTTGTCCGCCTGGTCTCCCTCGCAGACCTGCGTGACGTCCTGGCCGTAGGCTTTGTACACATATTGGCGGGGCGTGGGGCAGGCCTTGGGGGTGGCGGTCTTGTACAGCAGGTCCTCGACGGTGGCCGGGGCCAGTTCGAGGCCGCCCTTGCCGGGTCTGCCGAAGCGGCTGATGAGGATGGCGGCGACTCCCGTGGCGTGCGGGGCGGCCATGGAGGTGCCGTCGAGGTACTGGTAGTAGGCGCAGGTGCCGCCCTTGCAGTCCTTGACGACGTCGGCGCCCTTGGGCTCGCCCTTCGCGTCGATCCGCCCGGCGGCCCGCAGCACGTGCTCGGGCGCGGCGCCCAGGATCGAGCGGGTGGCCTTGGCGCCCGTGCCGTCCAGCGCGTCGCCGCCGGGCGCGGACACATCGGCCTGCTCGACGCCGTAGTCGCTGTAGATCGCCTTGCGGCCGGAGGGGCCGAGCCCGGCGACGGAGATGACGCCGGCGGACTCGGCGGGCACGTTGACGCAGGAGTTGTCGATCTGGCGCTCCTTCTTCTCGCCCACCGGGTAGCCGGGGCTCTCCTTGTCGACCTTGGGGTGGCCGAGGTCGGTGGAGCCGTTGCCGAGGGCGGAGATGAGGGTGACGCCGCGCTGGCGGGCGTAGTCGAGTGCCCGCTGCATGCCGGTGATGATGGCCGCCTGTTCGAGCTGTTGCTTCCTGGAGTCGGCCTTGTTGTTCGTGCAGTTGAACAGCCAGGGGTCGACGTAGTAGCTCATGTTCACGACGTCCACGCCGATGTCGCCGGCGTAGGTGAGCGCGTCGAGGCTGGGCTTGAGGAAGAAGAAGCCGGAGTCCTGGCCGGCTCTGATGTTCACGATCTGCACGCCGGGGGCGACACCGGCGATGCCGATGCCGTTGATCGGGGCGGCGATCGTGCTGGCGACGTGGGTGCCGTGGCCGTCGTCGTCCTCGTCCACGGGGTCCTTGCAGCTGCTGACCTCGCAGGGGCCGTCGAGCGTCTCGCCGTCCTCGTCCTTGGGCTTGTCGGTGACGAAGTTGCGGCTGAGCTCGCGGTTGAAGTTGGGGGCGATGTCGGGGTGCTTGCCGTCCACGCCGGTGTCGATGACGCCGACCAGCACCTGCCTGCTGCCGGGCACCTTGGCGTTGGCGCGGTCGGCGCCGATCATCCGCATGTCCCACTGGCGGCCGGCGAGCGGCTCTCCCGAGCCGCTCTTGGTGAACGACCGCGCGTCGGGGAAGGCCGCCGTCCGGCCCTTGGCTCCTCCGGTACGGCGGGTGGCGGCGCGGGCGGCGCCGGCTTCGGCGAAGCCGATGCTGCGGTCCGGGGACACCCCGACGACGGACCCGTCCGCGCCCACGTTTTCAGCGAACCTGCCGCCGCCGCCCGTGGCCGTCAGGTAGCCGAGCTTGGCGTCGTTCGCGAGCGTGGTGCCGCCGGCGCTCTCGACGGCCTGCTGCGCCTGTTGCTGCCCGCCTTGGTTGTAGAAGACGAGGTATTCGGGGCCTTGGGGGGTGGCGGCGCGAGGCGGGGCCTGCGATGCGCCGGGCGAGCAGGCGGCCATCGCGACCACGGTGGCCAACGCCGTCAAGCCAGAGGCGACCCGCCGCATTGTTCCCCCATCCACCCAGTGCCGCAGATTCTGCATCTTCCCGACACTTACCAGGTGATGCAACCAACTGACGAAATTTCGGCTTAAAGGTAGCTAAGCGGACCCCGGGTACGGGATCCGCTCAGCCCTGGGCTCAGGCCCGTACGCCGGGCTCCGGGGCGGGCTCCTGCGCGACCGGCTCGGACGGCGCCTGGTCGGTCAGGCGTACGTTCCTCAGGAACGCCAGCAGCAACGCGGCGGCCAGCAGGATCGGCCCCACCCACGCGAACACCCCGCTGATGGCGTCGGAGAAGGCGAGCTGCGTGGCGTGCCGCGCGGCCTCGGGCAGCGCCTGGATGGCCTCGGGCGTGAGCGAGGCCTGTCCCAGCGCGAGCCTGCCGCTGAAGACGCCGCCCAGCACCGCCACGCCCACCGCGCCGCCGACGCCCCGGGCGAACGTGACGGCCGAGGTCGCCGCGCCCCGGTCCGCCGCCGCGGTGGTGGTCTGCACGACCAGCAGCACGTTCTGCATGACCATGCCGAGCCCGGCCCCGAAGAGCGCCATGTACGCGCCGGAGACGAACCCGCTGGTCCCGAGGTCCATGGTGGAGAACAGGAGCCCGGCGACCCCGGCGAGCGCCGTCCCCGTGACCATGAACCACTTGAACCGGCCGAACCGGTGCACGAGCTGCCCCGTCAGCGTCGACGAGACGACCATCCCGGCCATCATCGGGAGCAGCAGCAGCCCCGAGTCCGCCGCGCTCGCCCCGGTGGCCAGCTGCAGGAACACGGGCAGGAACGTGGCCGCGCCGAGCATCGCGGTGGCCATGAGCACGACGGAGGCCACCGGGATCGTGAACGTCCGGTCGCGGAACAGCCGCAGCGGCAGCACCGGTTCGGCCGCCGTCCGCTCCACCAGCACGAACAGCACGGCCAGCAGCACCGCGCCGCCGCCGAGCCCGATGACGACCGGCGAGGACCAGGCGTAGAGGGTGCCGCCCCAGGAGGCGAACAGCGTCAGGCAGGTCAGCAGCCCGGAGATGAGCATGGCGCCGAGCCAGTCGATGCGGTGCGGGGAGACGCGCTTGGGCAGCTTCAGCACGGCGAACGCCACGGCCAGCGCGACCACGCCGAGCGGCAGGTTGATGTAGAAGATCCAGCGCCAGGAGACGTGCTGGGTGAGGTAGCCGCCGAGGATCGGCCCGGCGATCGAGGCCAGCGTGAAGACCGCGCCGAAGATGCCCTGGTACCTGGCCCGTTCGCGGGGTGTGACCAGGTCGCCGACGATGGTCATGGTCAGCACCATGAGACCGCCCGCCCCGATGCCCTGGAAGGCCCGGAAGGCGATGAGCTGGCCCATCGACTGCGCGAGCCCGCACAGGGCCGAGCCGAGGACGAACAGGACGATGGCCGACAGGTAGAGGTTCTTGCGGCCGTACATGTCGCTGAGCTTGCCGTAGAGGGGCGTGGCGATGCCCGAGGTCAGCGCGAACGCGGTGACCAGCCACGACAGGCTCTCCAGGCCGTTCAGCTCGCCCACGATGGTCGGCATGGCGGTCGCCACGACCGTCTGGTCGACGGCGGCCAGGAACATGGTGAGCATGAGTGAGCCCATGCTCACCCAGAGTGAGCGCCGAGGTGCGGCCTCGGGCGTGGTTGTGGATAGCATTGGTCGTCTCCTTGCTTCTTTCGCGAGGGCAGGAGTGATCCGCGGCGATCGGGGGTGCCACCCCGGTCGCCGCTTTCCTATGGGGTCAGAGTCCGTTCTCCAGCAGCGTGAACGCCTCTTCGAGCAGGTCCTCCACCGAGCCGCCGTCGGCCGTCGCCTCCTGGATCGCCGAGATGGCGGCGCCGAACGACGCGACGATGAGCAATCTGGCGTGGATGGGGCTGGTGACGCCCGGACGGCTCCTGACGGCGTCGAAGATCGTGTCCATGATCTTCGTCTCGTCGGCGGCCCTGGACTTGGCGGCCAGTTCGGGGTGGCGCTTGCGCAGCTCCATGAACGGCTGCATGTCCGTCCAGATCCGCTGGCTCCGGACGGCGAAGGTCCGCATCACCGTTTTCAGCGACTGGAAGGCGGGCTCGTCGGCGGGCCTTTCCGCGAGCATGCCGACGAGCTCCTCGGGGCGCCAGAGAGGCTCCATGACGAGCGCCTCCTCCTTGGAGGCGAAGTAGTTGAAGAAGGTGCGCGGCGAGATGTCGGCCGCCGCGCTGATCGCCTCCACGGTCGCGGCCTCGATCCCCTCGTCGAGCGCGATCTTCACCGCGGCGACCCTGATGGCCTGCCGCTTCTCGGCCCGCCGACGGTCTCGACGCTGCTGCGGACTCTCCATGCCTTGCACTGTACGCAACTCTTGCACACTCTGCAAGCCTTGCAGAGTGTGCAATTCCTTGGACATGCCGAAGGCGCCCGCCGTACGGGCGGGCGCCTCTGGACACGGGGGTCAGCGGGTGAGGTCGAGCTTGACGCCGCCCAGCATGACCTGGCGCGGCATCGGCCGGGCCAGGAACTCGTGCGGGAACCCGAGATCCACCCCGCTGGCCTCCTCCAGCGCGGCCAGCTGGCCGTCGCCGAAGCGCACGTCCAGGGCCCCCAGGTTGTCCTCCAGCTGCGCCGTCGTGCGCGCCCCCACGATGGGCGCCGTGACGCCGGGGTTGAGCGTCGTCCAGGCCAGCGCGACCTGCGACGGCCTGACCCCGAGCTCGCCGGCGACCTGCTTGACCACGTCGGCGATGTCCAGGGCGCGCTCGGTCAGCGATCCGTTGGCCGCTGCCACGTTCTTGCGCGTACCGGACGGGTCGGCGGAGACCTCCTGGGCGAGGTCGTCCCGGCCGTACTTGCCGGTCAGCACCCCGCCGGCCAGGGGCGACCACGGGATGACTCCGAGCCCCATCTCCCGCGCCATCGGGATGAGGTCCCGCTCGACGGTCCGCTCGACCCGGCTGTACTCGATCTGGAGGGCGATCAGCGGCGCCCACCCGCGCAGGTCGGCGATGGCCTGCATGCGCGACACCTGCCAGGCGGGCGCGTCGGAGATGCCCACGTAGAGCACCTTGCCGGCCCTGACCAGGTCGTCCATGGCCCGCAGGATCTCCTCCACCGGGGTGGTGAAGTCCCAGGCGTGCAGGTAGAGCAGGTCGATGAAGTCGGTGTTCAACCGGCGCAGGCTCGCCTCGACCGACTGCACCATGCTCTTGCGGTGGTTGCCGCCGGAGTTCGGGTCGCCGGGCCGCCTGGCCATGGTGTACTTCGTGGCCAGCACCAGCTCCTCGCGCCGCCCCGACGCGAACTCGCCGACCAGCGTCTCCGCGGTGCCCTCCGTGTACTGGCTGGCGGTGTCGATGAAGTTGCCGCCCCGGTCCACATACGTGTCGAAGATCCGCCGCGACTCGTCCTTGTCCGAGCCCCAGCCCCAGTCCGTGCCGAACGTCATGGTCCCCAGCGCGAGCGGCGAGACGCGCAGTCCCGAGCGGCCGAGCAGGCGGTAGGTGTCAAGAGTCGTCATGCCATCCAGGCTGCTCGGGCCCGGATCCGGGGGGAAGGGAAGGCCCTTCCTGGGACGGGCCTTCCCAGGCAGGCGGGTCGTAGGATCAAAGGGATGAACACCCTGGACCAGACCCGCGAGCTCGCCGCCTTCCTGCGCACCCGCCGCGAGCGCCTGGATCCGGGCGACGTCGCCCTGCCCGCCCGTCGCGCCCAGCGGCGCACGCCGGGCCTGCGCAGGGAGGAGGTCGCCGAGCTCGCGGGCGTCAGCGTCGACTACGTGATCCGCCTGGAGCAGGGCCGCGGGCTGCGTCCGTCGGCCGAGGTGCTGGAGGCGCTGGCCGACGCGCTGCGGCTGAGCGAGGACGAGCGGGCCTACCTGTTCGAGCTGGCCCGCCAGCGCCCCAACCGGCAGGCGCCCACCGCGGAGGAGGCGGGCCCGCTGGCGCGGCTGGTGCTCGACCTGTCGCCGCTGCCCGCCATGCTGCTCAACCACCGCTTCGACATCCTCGCGTGGAACCCGGAGATGGCGGGGCTGATGCTGGACTTCGGCACGCTGCCGCCGGCGCAGCGCAACAGCCTGTGGCTGTGCATGCTCCACCCGGGGCTGCGCGACTTCTTCCGCGACAGGGAGCGCACGCTGCGCGAGGGCATCGCCGACCTGCGGGCCTCATGGGCGGCCCATCCCGATGACAAGGCGCTGACGGAGCTGGTCGACGAGCTCACCGCCGGCAGCGAGGAGGTCGCCCGCCTGTGGGCGCTGCGCGACGTCCGGGTCAACGGCCGGGGCCAGAAGCGGCTGCGGCACGCCGTCAAGGGCCCGCTGACCGTCGACTACGAGGTGCTGGCCCCGATCCAGGCCCCCGGCCAGCGGCTGGTCATCTACCGCGCCGCCGACGCCGGCTCGCAGCGCGTCCTCGACGCCATCGCCCGCGAATGCGCGTGAAAAAGCCGGGACCGCACTGAGCGGTCCCGGCCTCTTCGAGTTACACCAGCGGCCGCGCGGTCGGCAGGATCGGGTACGGCAGCGCCGTCTCCCCGGTCAGATACCGGTCCACGCCCGAGGCGGCGGCCCGGCCCTCGGCGATGGCCCACACGATGAGCGACTGCCCGCGGCCCATGTCGCCGGCCACGAAGACGCCGTCCACCTTGGACATGTACGTCTTGTCACGCGAGACGTTGCCCCGCGCGTCGTAGAAGCCGTCACCGCCGACCTCGGACAGGTCCTGCAGCAGCGAGCCCTTCTCCGGGCCGAGGAAGCCCATCGACAGCGTCACCAGCTCGGCCGGGATCTCGCGCTCGGTGCCCGGGATCGGCTTGAACCCGCCCTGCGGCCCCTCGACCTCGACCAGCCGCAGCGCCCGCACGTTGCCGTCGGCGTCACCGACGAACTCGGTCGTGGAGACCGCGTAGACCCGCTCTCCCCCGCCGTCGGCCAGCTCCTCGTGGGCGCTCTCCATCTTGAACAGGATCGGGAACGTCGGCCACGGCTGGCTGCCGGGCCTGCTCGCCGGCGGCTGCGGCATGATCTCGAGCTGGGTGACGGACGCGGCGCCCTGCCGGATCGCCGTGCCGATGCAGTCGGCGCCGGTGTCGCCGCCGCCGATCACCACAACGTGCTTGCCCTCGGCCGAGACGGGCGCGGTCTCGAAGTCGCCCTCCTGGACCTTGTTGGACAGCGGCAGGTACTCCATCGCCTGGTAGACGCCCTTGAGCTCGCGCCCGGTCACCGGCAGGTCGCGCCACTGGGTGGCCCCGCCCGACAGCACCACGGCGTCGAACTGCTCGCGCAGCTCGGCGGCGGTGATGTCGACGCCGACGTTCACGCCGGTGCGGAACTCGGTGCCCTCGGCCCGCATCTGCTCCAGGCGGCGCTCGATGTGCCGCTTCTCCATCTTGAACTCGGGGATGCCGTACCGCAGCAGGCCGCCGATCCGGTCGGCCCGCTCGAACACGACCACGTCATGCCCGGCCCTGGTGAGCTGCTGCGCGGCGGCCAGGCCCGCAGGGCCCGAGCCGACGACCGCGACCCGCTTGCCGGTCTTGACGGCCGGGGGCTGCGGGGTCACCCAGCCCTCGGCGAACGCCCGGTCGATGATCTCGACCTCGACCCGCTTGATCGCCACGGGGTCGGAGTTGATGCCGAGCACGCACGCCGCCTCGCACGGGGCCGGGCAGAGCCGGCCCGTGAACTCGGGGAAGTTGTTCGTGGCGTGCAGCCGCTCGATCGCCTCGCGCCAGTCGGTGCGGTAGACGAGGTCGTTCCACTCGGGGATGAGGTTCCCGAGCGGGCAGCCGTTGTGGCAGAACGGGATGCCGCAGTCCATGCAGCGGGCCGCCTGCTTGGTCAGCTTCTCCTGCGAGAAGTCCTGGTAGACCTCGCGCCAGTCGCTGATGCGGACGTCCACGGGGCGGCGCGCCGGCAGCTCCCGGTCGTGCGTGAGAAAACCCTTCGGGTCAGCCATTCGGTTACGCCTCCCTAGCTTTGAACCGCGGCCGCCATGACGGCCTCGTCGATGTCCCTGCCTTCGATGCGGGCGGCCTCGGCGGCGGCCAGCACCCGCTTGTAGTCGGTCGGCATGATCTTGCCGAACCGGCCCAGCGCCGCGTCCCAGTCGGCCAGCAGCTCCTTGGCGACCGGCGAGCCGGTCTCCGCGAAGTGCTTCTCGACGGTCTCCTTGAGGAACTCGCCGTCCTCCTCGGTGAGCGTCTCGATGGCGACCATCTCGCGGTTGACCCGCTCCGACCTGAGGTCGAGCAGGTAGGCGATGCCGCCCGACATGCCGGCCGCGAAGTTGCGCCCGGTCGGGCCGAGGACGACGGCCCGGCCGCCGGTCATGTACTCGCAACCGTGGTCGCCCACGCCCTCGACGACCGCCGTGGCGCCGGAGTTGCGCACGCAGAACCGCTCGCCCACGACGCCGCGGATGAACACCTCGCCGGACGTGGCGCCGTACAGGGCGACGTTGCCGGAGATGATGTGGCCGTCGAGCGGGGCCTCCTCGTGCGGCCGGACGGTGATCCGCCCGCCGGACAGGCCCTTGCCGAGGTAGTCGTTGGCGTCGCCGGTCAGCCGCAGCGTGACGCCGCGCGGCACGAACGCGCCGAGCGAGTTGCCCGCCGAGCCGGTGAACGAGATGTCGATCGTGTTGTCGGGCAGGCCCTGGCCGCCGTACCGCTTGGTCACCTGGTAGCCGAGCATGGTGCCGACCGTGCGGTTGACGTTGCGGATGGGCAGCTCCAGCGTGACCGGGGTGCCCTCGTTGAGCGCGCCCTCGGCGAGCTGGATCAGCGTGTTGTCCAGCGCGTGCTGCAGACCGTGGTCCTGCTCGACGACCCTGCGCAGCACGGTGCCCGCGGGCAGCTCGGGCCGGTGCAGGATCGGCGCCAGGTCGAGGCCGCTGGCCTTCCAGTGGTCCTCGGCCGCCGACATGTCGAGCATCTCGACGTGCCCGATCGCCTCGTCGAGCGTGCGGAAGCCCAGCTCGGCCAGGTATTCGCGGATCTCCTCGGCGATGAACTCGAAGAAGTTGACCACGAACTCCGGCTTGCCGCTGAAGCGCTTGCGCAGCTCCGGGTTCTGCGTGGCGACACCCACGGGGCAGGTGTCGAGGTGGCAGACCCGCATCATGACGCAGCCGCTGACGACGAGGGGCGCGGTGGCGAAGCCGTACTCCTCGGCGCCGAGCAGCGCGGCGATGACGACGTCGCGGCCGGTCTTGAGCTGGCCGTCGACCTGGACGACGATGCGGTCGCGCAGGTCGTTCAGCAGGAGCGTCTGCTGGGTCTCGGCCAGGCCGAGCTCCCACGGCGCGCCCGCGTGCTTGAGCGACGTGAGCGGCGAGGCGCCGGTGCCGCCGTCGTGCCCGGAGATGAGCACCACGTCGGCGTGCGCCTTCGACACGCCCGCGGCGACCGTGCCGACGCCGACCTCGGCGACCAGCTTCACGTGGACCCTGGCCTCCGGGTTGGAGTTCTTCAGGTCGTGGATGAGCTGGGCCAGGTCCTCGATCGAGTAGATGTCGTGGTGCGGCGGCGGCGAGATGAGGCCGACGCCCGGCGTGGAGTGCCTGGTCTTGGCGATCCACGGGTAGACCTTGTGGCCGGGCAGCTGGCCGCCCTCGCCGGGCTTGGCGCCCTGGGCCATCTTGATCTGCAGGTCGGCCGCGTTCACCAGGTATTCGCTGGTGACGCCGAACCGACCGGAGGCGACCTGCTTGATCGCGGACCTGCGGGTGGCGTCGTAGAGCCGCTCGGGGTCCTCGCCGCCCTCGCCGGTGTTGGACTTGCCGCCGAGCCGGTTCATCGCGATGGCGAGCGTCTCGTGCGCCTCCATGGAGATGGAGCCGTACGACATCGCGCCCGTCGAGAACCGCTTGACGATCTCCGAGGCGGGCTCGACCTCCTCGATCGGGATCGGGGCGCCCTTGCGCAGCTTGAACAGGCCGCGCAGGGTCATCAGCCGCTCCGCCTGGGAGTCCACGAGGTTCGTGTACTCCTTGAAGATCTCGTAGCGGCGGGTCCTGGTGGCGTGCTGCAGCTTGAAGACGGTCTCGGGGTTGAACAGGTGCGGCTCGCCCTCGCGCCGCCACTGGTACTCGCCGCCGACCTGGAGCCTGCGGTGGGCGTTCTCCGCGCGCGGGTAGGCGTGGCGGTGCCGCTGCGCGACCTCCTCGGCCAGCACGTCGAAGCCGACGCCGCCCAGGCGGGAGGTGGTGCCGGTGAAGCAGGAGTCGATGACCTGCTGGCTCAGGCCGAGCGCCTCGAAGATCTGCGCGCCGGTGTAGGAGGCCACCGTGGACACGCCCATCTTGGACATGACCTTGATGACGCCCTTGCCGTACGCCTTGATCAGGTTGCGCACGGCCTTGCGCTTGTCCATCTGGAGGGCGCCGGTGTCGACCAGGTCCTCGATGGTCTCGATCGCGAGGTACGGGTTGATCGCGCCGGCGCCGTACCCGATGAGCAGCGCCATGTGGTGGCACTCGCGGGCCTCGGCGGTCTCGACCACGAGCCCGATCTTGGTGCGGGTCTTCTCCTGGATCAGGTGGTGGTGCACCGCGCCGGTCAGCAGCAGCGCCGGGATCGGCGCCAGCGTCTCCGACGAGCCGCGGTCGGACAGCACGATGATCCGCGCGCCGCCCGCGATCGCCTCGGACGCCTCGGCCCTGATCTCCTCCAGGCGGCTCAGCAGCGCCTCGCCGCCGCCGGCGACCTCGTACAGGCCGCTGATGACGTACGGGTGGAAGCCCGGCAGGTCGTGCTCGTCGTTGATGTGGATGATCTTGGCGAGCTCGTCGTTGTCGATCACCGGGTACGGCAGCACGAGCTGGCGGCACGACGACGGACCCGGGTCGAGCAGGTTGCCCTCGGGACCGATGGTGCTGGCCAGCGACGTGACCAGCTCTTCACGGATGGCGTCCAGCGGCGGGTTCGTGACCTGCGCGAACAGCTGCGTGAAGTAGTCGAACAGGAGCCGCGGCTTCTCGCTCAGCACGGCCACGGGCGTGTCGGTGCCCATGGAGCCGATCGGCTCCTGGCCCGCCTTGGCCATCGGCGACAGGATGATGCGCAGCTCTTCCTCGGTGTAGCCGAAGGTCTGCTGCCGCTTGACGAGCGCCTCGTGCGTGGGGATCTCCCGCTGCCGCGCGGGCAACTCCTCGAAGCGGACGAGCCCCGCGTGCAGCCAGTCCTCGTACGGGAGCTCGGCGGCCAGCTCGGCCTTGATCTCGTCGTCCTCGATGATCTTGCCGCGGGCGGTGTCGATGAGGAACATGCGGCCCGGCTGCAGGCGGCCCTTCCTGACCACGTCCTCGGGCTTGAAGTCCAGCACGCCGGCCTCGGAGGCCAGCACGACCAGGCCGTCGGCGGTCACCCAGAAGCGTCCGGGGCGCAGGCCGTTGCGGTCGAGCACGGCGCCGGCCAGCGTGCCGTCGGTGAACGTGATCGACGCGGGGCCGTCCCAGGCCTCCATCATCGAGGAGTGGAACTCGTAGAAGGCCCGGCGCGCGGGATCCATCTCGGTGTGGTTCTCCCACGCCTCCGGGATCATCATCAGCACGGCGTGGGGCAGGCTCCGGCCGCCGATGTGCAGGAGCTCCAGGGCCTCGTCGAAGCTGGCGGTGTCGCTGCCATCTGGGTCACAGATGGGGAAAAGTCGTGAAATATCGCCCGGGATGTGGGCGGACTCCAGCATCGCCTCGCGGGCCCGCATCCAGTTGCGGTTGCCCTTGACCGTGTTGATCTCGCCGTTGTGGGCGATGTAGCGGTACGGGTGGGCGAGCGGCCAGCTCGGGAACGTGTTGGTGGAGAAGCGCGAGTGCACCAGCGCGATCGCCGTCTCGTAACGCTCGTCGCTCAGGTCGGGGAAGAACGGCTCGACCTGGTCGGGCGTGAGCATGCCCTTGTAGACGATCGTCCTGGCGGACAGCGAGGGGAAGTAGACGTCCGCCTCGTGCTCGGCCCTCTTGCGCAGGCAGAACGCCAGCCGGTCGAGCTCCAGCCCCTCCCGGCCCTCAGGGTCGGTCACGAACAGCTGGGCGAAGTGCGGCATGACGGCCCTGGCGCTGGGCCCGGGCAACTCGCGGTCGACCGGCAGCTCGCGCCAGCCGAGCACGGTGAGGCCTTCCTCGGCCGCGATCTCCTCGATCAGGCCGGTGGCGATGCCCCTGGCCTGCTCGTCGAACGGCAGGAAGGCGATGCCGGTCGCGTACGCGCCGGCCGGGGGAAGCGCGAACGGCACGCTCGCGCGGTAGAACCCATCGGGAATCTGCGTCAGGATCCCGGCTCCGTCGCCGGTGTCCGGCTCGCTACCCTTGGCCCCCCGATGATCAAGATTGCACAGAGCCGTCAGCGCCTTGACCACGATCCCGTGCCCACGGCGTCCAGCGACGTCGGCAACCATGGCGACACCGCAGGCATCATGCTCGTTGGCGGGGTGGTACAGGCCCTGGGGCTCGGGGAACCCGAGGTGGGCAGCAGGCATTTAATCCCTCCCGTCGTCATCGTCTGTCTCTAACTGCGCTACAGGCGGGGACGACGTTGGCCCTGCTGCATATCGTGGGTAGAGGTTACCGCACGCTGCCGGAATGGTGCCCGGCACGTCCGCATTGCGAACATTGGGGCCTATCCCAGCATCCGAACTCCCTATCCCAAACCCCGGACGTAGGCAAAGAAATTCCCGCTACACGTCCACGATTTACGGCATGGGGAGCGATTCGTCCCCACTCCACCCCCCGCCCAAACCCCAACCCGACCAATCCGCCCGCACACCACCCCGCCCACCCCCAGATTTCACCCCCGCGCCGCCCCGATCACCCGCCCACCTCACCCACCCGCCACCACGACCACTCCACCACCCCACCCAAGCCCTGCGACACTTCCCCCACGCCTCACCGGAGGCACCGCCGCCCCGCCGCAATCACCCACCGCACTACCCACGAGCCACCACCATCGCCCGCTCCTCAGCCGGCACACCGCCGCGATCACTCCCCCGCTTCACCCACGCCCTGCCACCATCCCCCGCTCCCCACCTGACGCGCGCCACAACCCACTGCCCCCACCCCAGAGCCACCACAATCCGCCGTTCCTCAACCGGCACACCGCCGCGATCACTCCCCCGCCTCACCCCCGCGCCACCGCCCACGGCCCTCATGACTCCCACCCACCACCACAGCCACCCCGCTTTGACTGCCACCACATGTCGCGACGCCAGCCAACTCCGCGACGACCTCCCTCACCACGGAACCACCCGCTCGGACCCTCACCGCCGAACCCACCTGCCCAGACCTTCCCCACCGCCGAGCCACCCGCTCACGCCATGACCGCGAGAGAGCAGGGCCGCCTCCCCGCACGGGCACATGGCCGGGCCACGGACGCCACCACCTCGCACGGACGGGTGGCCGGGCCGGGGACACCGACGCCTCGCACGGACACGCGCTCGGGCTGTCCACCCTCGTACCTCGATAGGGTTGCCCTCGTGACTCCTCCGCTCCTCGAAGGGAGCGGCTTCTCGCCAAGCCGCCTGCGCAGCGTCGCGAAGCTCGATCGACGCGCCGACATCGACATCGCCGTCGTCATCGACGTGCGCACAGTGCGAGCGACGAGAACACACACGGGAGATGCCGGCAGCCCCGTGCACAAGCACCGTCACCGACACCCCCCGACCCACGTCCAGGATCGATCCACTCAATCTCGCTCCAGACATACCGGCGACGTCACACCCGGTCCGATCGATCACGCCGTACGCCTGCTCACCGGTGGGGCACAGCAGGAACGCGGACGATCCGTGCACCACCACCTCCCACCCTCAGTAACGAGACCATCACGCTATCGGCATGCGCCGACAAAATCTGGAGGGAGGGAGCGCGGACTCCTCCGCCGGCCGAGGCAGGCAGCGGAGTCCGCGCGGATCTGATGGAGCGTGACGGGGTAGAGCGCCTGCTTGCGGAGGCAGGGCCGGACAGCAGGCGGTTGCGGCACGCCCTGACCCTCCTGTGCGACGCCCAGTGGTGGACGCTGGCCGACCTGGTCAGGGAGACCGCCACGTCCAGGCGTACCGTCGAGGCCCTCCTGCGCGAGCTCCCCCTGGAGCGGAAGGGCGAGGCGTTCCGGATCCCGCTGACCCACACCAACGACTACCAGGACCTCCTCGCGCTGGCCCCGCCGCCGGAGGATCCGGTGGCCCACCTGCTCCCCCACTACGCTTCCGAGCTCGCTCGCCTCAAAGACCTCGTGGCCCGGGCTCCGCGCGCCCGCCACGTGCTCGACCACGTCTCGGCCACCCCCGAAACGATCCTGAGGCGGGCGCTGCTGCTCGGCGCCCGCTTCTGGCTCCCCGGCACGCGCCTGCTGTGCGTCGGCGACCACGACCTGACCTCGCTGGCCGTCAAGCTGATCCATCCGGAGACCGACGTCACGGTGGTCGACATCGACGAGCGCATCCTGGCGTACATCGACGCCCAGCGCCTGGGCGTCCGCACCCGCTGGGCCGACCTGCGCCTCGGCCTGCCCGCGTCCGCCCGGGACCACGACCTCGCGCTCACCGACCCGCCGTACACGCCGGAGGGCACGGGCCTGTTCGTGGCGCGCGCCGCCGAGGCGCTGACGGACAACGGCCGCATCCTGCTCGCGTACGGAGCCAGCGAACGCACCCCGATGCTGGCCTTCAAGGTCCAGCAGGCCCTGGCGGACCTCAACCTCGCCTACGAAGCCATCTATCCTGACTTCAACCGATATTTCGGGGCAGAAGCTATCGGCTCGGCCGCAGACATGTACATCCTCCGCCCCACCACCAAGACGCGCCCGGCCGTGACGTCCCGCCTGAGCCGTCAAACCACCACTATCTACACCCAAGGCCCACAATCGGTCGAAAGCGCCCATAACGTCCTCTCAGCCCCGCAGGAGGCCATCCAGGGCTTCGACCCCGACCTGCTGGTGGGCGAATGGCCCAAGGACCTCACCGAGCCCCGGGTCCGGCTCTCGACCTGGCTCTCCAAGCCGTACGCCGCCACCCTGGACCGCGTGGCCGTGGCCCTGCCCCCGGGCCTGGAGGCCGCCCTCCCCCGCATCCTCCTGGCGACCCGCGCCTCCCACGTACGCGTCGTGGGCTCCGACCTCCCGCCGCTGCCTGACGTGCTGTCCACCGTCTACAAGCTGAGCGCCGGCGGCGACGTCCTGGACGCCGTACGCCTGCCACAACCGCCCGGCGACGCGGCCTCGGTACTGCGCAGGATCCTGGACAACGGGCACGCCAAGCTGGCCAACACATGGCGCGAGGCCCTCATCGCGGTGGCCCGTACCCAAGGCTCGACCCTGACCAAGAACGAGGCCCGCACCCTCATCGCCGAAGCCGCGCCCTGGTCGGAAGCCCTGACCCCCCTGGACGCCCCCCTCCACCGCCTGTCCGCCCTCCCCGAAGCAGTCACCACAACCATCTCGGCCCTGACCACAACCACCTGACCCGGGAAACCCCGCCCTCCGAGGAGTCCGGGCTTCCAGCCACTGCCAAAGCCAGGCCGATGCGCCACGGCCAAGTCCAGCCGAGGCCGGGCCCAGTCAGGCGGAGTCCAGCCAGGTGGAGTCCAGTGGAGGTCGAGGCCAGCAGCAGGCCGATGCCGCAAGTCGCCCTGATCGCCGCCACAGTCGCGGGTCCCGGCCACCATCGCAGTCAGGGGTCGCCATCGCAGTCGCGGCTTCCGCCTCTCTCAGGGGTTGCCATCGCAGTCGCGGCCGCCGCCCCGAGTCGCCACCACAGGAGCGGGTCGCCATCGGAGGCGGGTGGGTGGCGGTGGCTTCAGGTTGCGGCGACGATGCGGCCCTGGACTACGCGCCCCAAACCGTCCAGCGCCACGAGGGTGGCCACCAGGTCCTGGGCGGGCGCCGATCCTCCGGCCCAGCTCACAGTCACGTAGTGGCCCATCGCCCGCGCCTGGGCACGGCTGCCGACCGGCTCGAACGCGATGTCCTGCCGTACGAAGCCATCCTTGCCCAGCGCCGACACCAGCGCGTCAGCCGCCCGCCCGTCGCTCAGGTTGAAGATGACGAACTGGCCCGCCACCGCACCCCCCTTGTACGTAGCCTGGAGCGCCTGCGTGCAGCCCGTGGCCGAGACCCCCCAGAGAACCTCGTCACAGTCGCTGAACTGCTGCGTGGCGTCCAGACGCATGGCGCCCAGGGTCTGGGTGGCCGGGGTGAAGACCTCGTTCAGGGTGAGAGGCGCGGTGTCGTTCTGGCGTTTGTCGATGGCGGAGTAGAAGGCGGAGGTGGGCTCAGCGTGGAAGCTGGCGGGCCTGGGATCCTCGCGCCGTAGCCACAGCCAACCGGTCACCGCGACGACCGCCACGACGGCGAGCCCCAAGGGAATAACAACACGACGCGACATCAGCAGGTCACCTCCGCAATCGCGACGACATCCCGTGGCCTCAGGCGGCCGCCCTCCACCATCACGGCAACTCCCCCAGGCCTCAGCCGACCGCCCTCAGTGATCGTGACGTCATCCCGAGACCCCGGGCGAGCGCCCTCCACGATCACGACGACTCCACGGGGCCCCAGCCGACCGCCCTCAGCGATCGTGACGACATCCCCAGGCCCCGAGCCGCCGCCCTCCACCATCGCGGCAACTCTCCCGGACCTCAGGCAGCAACCGTCCTTGGCGATCGTGATGACGTTACGGGAGCGGTGCCAGGGGCGGGTGTTGTTCGGGGGTATGTGGTTCGGCATCAGGAGGACGGTCCGGTGATCGTGACGACGCGGCGGTAGACGGCCTTCTCCGCGCCGCGCAGCGCCAGAGTGAGTGAGACGAAGTCGTCCTTGGGTCCGGGATCCGCGCCGTCGGTCTTCCCCAGCCACACCAGGCCGACGTAGTGGCCGAGGGCGTAGCCGCCAGCCTCGGAGTAGCCGCCGGCGGGGAAGGCGGCCTTGGCGGACTCCAGGGGGCGCGTCCAACCGCCCCGGTAGAGCGTCTTCAAGGACTCCACCAGGTCGGCGGCCGACTTGCCGTCCTTGAGGTTGAGCAGCGTGTACTGGCCGATGTACCGGCCGTCGGAGCTCGCGTAGAGGCCGCGGGCGACTTGAGTGCATCCGGCGTCGGACACCAGTTCGAGGAGGTTCGCGCCCCACAGCGCCGCCGAGCAGTCGGAATCGAGTTTCTTGGTGACCAGCTTGAGCTTGAGCTTCTTGGACACGGCGAGCTCGCTCTGCCCGAACACCTCCTTCTCGGTCAGGGCCCGCTGGTCCTTGGCCCTGTCCGTGACGGGGTCGAACAGCTTGGGCGAACCCCACCCCCGGAAGACGTGCGGGAGCGCCGTGTCCGGCGCGATCATGGAGGAGCCGGCCTGCCGCTGCGGGGAGTAGCCGCCGATGGAGTTGATGGCGACCACCAGCCCGGCCCCGCCCGCCAGCACGCCGACGATCGTGGCGATGATGACGATCAGCCGCTGGTGCTTGGGCTGCAAGCCCATGTGGGTGAGCAGCGGGAGTTGCCAGTCAGAAGGCGGCGGACGCCGTCGCGTACGCGAGAACTTCCCAGGCCGCCCGTCACCATCGGCCTTCCCGTCGCGAGTCTCAGAAGTCGCAAATCCACCGTCGGCCCCGAAGCCCAATGGACCGTCGTCGGCCAACCGATCGTCCTCGGCCCCGAGCACTGACCAACCACCATCGGCGCCGGCCACCAATCGGCCGCCTTCGGCACCTGCTGCCGAGCGGCCGCCTTCCGTCCCAGCCACCGCGCGACCGCCGTCGGTCTCAGCCGCCGAACGGCCGCCATGGGCCGCCGCCGAACGACGACCGCGGCCTCCGGATGCCGAACGGCCTCCATCGGTCTCGGCCGCCGAACGTCGGCCGCCGGATCTGCGGGGTCGGGTCCCCTCGGTGACGGACCGCATACCGCTGACCGCCCAGTCACCGCCGACCGCATCGGCCGCGGGCTCGTCGCCGCCGGCCGCCCAGTTTCCGAGGTCGCCGTCTGCTGCCCAGTTTCCGCGGTCGCCGCCGCTCGCCGACTGGTCATCCGCGCCGTGGCTCGTCTTCGCCCGCCTGCGCCCGGAACGCCTTTCACCGCTCTTACCGGACGGCAACCGCCCGCCGCCGGTCGCCTCGGCCAACAGCTGACCATCGTCGCCCTGGCCTCCGGCAGTCCAGCCACCGCCGCCGACTCCAGCCCCGCCAGCACCCACCCCGCCAGCGGCACCAGGACCAGTGCCAGGCCTGGCAGCGGCACCGGCACCAGCACCGGCGCTGGGCCTACCCTCGTCGCCAGCGTGCCGGCCACCTACACCCGGCGTCGGCTGGCCGTCGCCGCTCGGCTGCCAGCCACCGTCCGCGCCTGCCGCCGGCCAGCCGCCAGCTGCTTGGCCTCCACCGTCCGGGTCTACGGACGGCCGGGCGTGACCGGCCCGCCCCGAGTCGGCCGCGCCCGCCGACCGGCGACCACCGGCACGACGGCTGCCTCGCCCCTCCAACGCGGGCCGACCGCCGCCGCCGGTACGGCCGGCGTCATCCGAGCCTGATGCCCGGCGACCCCCGGCACCGCCGGTGTCCTGCGCCTCTCGAGCGGGCCAGCTGCCACCGGCGTCCTGGACATCCCGAGCAGGCCAACTACCACCCGCGTCCTGCAGGTTCCGCGCCGGCCAGCTGCCGCCCGCATCCTGCACGTCACGGGCCGGCCAGGTACCACCAGCGTCTGGAACGTCCCGCGCCGGCCAACTACCACCGGCGTCCTGCACATCACGCGCCGGCCAACTACCGCCGGCATCTGGAACATCCCGCGCCGGCCAACTGCCACCGGCGTCTTGAACGTCTCGCGCGGGCCAACTGCCACCAGCCGGGCCAGCACCATCCGAACCCGCCGCTCGGCGACCACCAGCACGGCCACCATCCCGAGCCGGCCAACTCCCGCTCGTGTCCTGGACATCACGGGCCGGCCAGCTACCACCCGCGTCCTGCACCTCTCGCGCGGGCCAACTGGCACCAGCCTGGCCGGCACCATCGGCACCCGACGCCCGGCGGCCACCAGCACGACCGGCATCCTGCACGTCCCGCGCGGGCCAGCTACCGCCGGCGTCCTGCACATCCCGAGCAGGCCAACTGCCACCAGCCGGGCCAGCACCATCCGAACCCGCCGCCCGGCGACCACCAGCACGGCCACCATCCCGAGCCGGCCAACTCCCGCTCGTGTCCTGCACATCACGCGCCGGCCAGCTACCACCCGCGTCCTGCACCTCTCGCGCAGGCCAACTACCGCCGGCCCGGCCGGCGGCGGCGTTCGGGTCTGGGGTCGGATGGCCGGAGGCGGGGGTGGGATTGTCCTGGTCTCTGCCGGGAGAGCGGCCGCCGCGGGTGCGGCCCGTGCCGTCCTGGCCGTCCTGGCCGGAGGAGGATCTGCCGTGACCGCCCGAACCGGCTCTCCTGCGGGCCATCACAGGCCCGCCGCCCCGATCAGGTTGCCGAGGCCGAACGTGACCGCCGCGGCGATCACGCCCACCACGAGCTGGCGCAGCCCTGAGAACCACCAGCTGCGCGCCGTCACCGCCGAGACCAGCGCGCCCGCCGCGAACAGGGCCACGCAGGACACCGCGGCCGACAGCGCCAGGTCCCTGGCGCCGAGCAGGTACGGCAGCAGGGGCAGCACCGCCCCCAAGCTGAACGACAGGAACGACGACACCGCGGCCACCACCGGTGAGGGCAGCTCGCCGGGGGCGACGCCCAGTTCGTTCTGGGCGTGGACCTCCAGCGCGCGGTCCGGGTTGCGGGAGATCTGCCTGGACACCTCGGCGGCCAGGCCGGGCTCCACGCCCTTGTCGACGAACGTCTGTGCCAGCTCCGCCTGCTCGTCGTCAGGGTGGCGGGCGAGCTCGCGCCGTTCCACGGCGATCTCGGCCTGGGCCAGCTCGCGCTGGCTGGCGACCGAGACGTACTCGCCGCCCGCCATGGACAGCGCGCCGGCGGCGAGCCCGGCGACGCCTCCGAGGGCGATGACCTTCGTGTTGGTCGTCCCGCCCGCGACACCCGCGATGAGCGCGAAGTTCGACACCAGGCCGTCCATCGCGCCGAACACCGAGGGCCGCAACCAGCCTCCGGTGACGTCGCGATGCTGGTGGTGGATCTCCGCGCGACCACTCATCGCGAGTTCTTCTCCTTCGTCACGACTTCGGCGTCAGATGCCTCTACCCCGTCGGCGGGGGTCACATCATCCGCCGGCGGCGGGGCATCCTTCGCTCCGTCGTCCTCGGCCTTCTCGGCCTGCTCAGGCTTCTCGGCCTTTTCGGCACCCGGCACCGGAGCGTCCGTGACTTCCGCGTCCGTGGTCTTGTCGGTCTCCGGAGCCGGGTCGTCCGTGGCTTCGGGGTCCTTGGACGTATCGGCCGATGGTCGAGGGCTCGGAGCGTCCTCTCCGTCGTCGGCCGAGGTGGGCTCCTGCGTGTCCTCGGAGTCGGCGTCCGCCTGGTCGGCGGGGTGAGCCGGGTCGGCCGGGGCCACGATCTCCACGCTGTCCCGGTTCCTGGACAGCCAGAAGTACGCCAGCGCCGCCACGAACAGCACGATCGACGTCCACTGGTTGATCCGCAGCCCGAGGAACGTCACCGCGTGGTCCACGCCGCCGACCGGGTCGATGCGCAGCCCTTCGATCCAGAAGCGGCCCAGCGTGTAGCCGGCGACGTAGAGGGCGAACAGCCGCCCGTGGCGCAGGGCGAAGCGCCGGCCCGCGAAGAGGAGCACGAAGCCGAGCGCCACGTCCCACAGCGACTCGTACAGGAAGGTCGGGTGGTAGAGCACCCCCGGCTCGCCCCCGTGGTCGGCGTCGATCTCCAGGCCCCACGGGAGCGTGGTCGGCGAGCCGTAGAGCTCCTGGTTGAACCAGTTGCCCCAGCGGCCGATGGCCTGGGCGAAGGCGATGCCGGGCGCGACCGTGTCGGCGACGGCGCTCATGGAGATGCCGCGTTTGCGCACGGCGAACCAGACGCCGAGCGCGCCGAGTGAGATCGCGCCCCAGATGCCGAGGCCGCCCTCCCAGATGAACAGCGCCTGGATGGGCTCCTTGATCGCGCGGCTGCCGAAGTAGGTCTGCCAGTCGGTGATGACGTGGTAGAGCCGGCCGCCGATCAGGCCGAAGATGACCGCGGGGACCGCGATGTCGACGATCGTCCCCTTCTGGCCACCGCGGGCCTGCCAGCGCCGCTCGCTCAGCCAGACGGCGACGATGACGCCGAGCACGATGCATAGCGCATAAGCCCGGATCGGGATGATTCCGAGATACCAGACCCCCTGGGAAGGGCTGGGAATCGAGGCAAGGGGCATGTCACGTGAGGGTAGCGGAAGAGAGACTACTTGGCCGCCTTCGTAATCGCTTCGCGCAGATCTTGCGGGCTGAAGAGTACGGGATTGTCGATTTCCTTGCCGTTCAGTTTCACCGTCGGCGTATGGTCGATCTTCTGCGCATCGATGATCTTCTTGCTGTACGAGAGCTGCGCGTCGGCGTGCTTCTGCGTGGCGACGCACTGGTCGAAGCCCGGCGCGGTCACCCCGGCCTGCTTGCCCCAGTTCTTCAGCTGGTCGACCGTGAAGCCGGCCTCGGTCTCGGACGGCTGGTTCTGGTAGAGCAGGTCATGGAAGGCGACCCACTGCTTGCCGTCGGCGACACATCGGGCGGCACTGCCCGCGCGTACGGAGTTGGACTTGGTCGGCTCCTGGGAGAAGATCGTGATCGGGTGGTAGACGACCTTGGCCTTGCCCTCGGCGGCGAGGTTCTTGAAGGTCTGGCCGCTGACCCGCTCGAGCTCCTTGCAGGCGGGACACTGGAAGTCCTCGTAGATGTCGACCACGGGCCCGGCGACGCCCTGGTTGGCCATCACGACCGAGCCGTCGGGCTGCACCGTGACCGACGCGAGCGCTCCGGCGGCCTGCTCGGACTGCGAGTTGCTGGCCGCGTACCACCAGCCGAGCCCGACGGCGGCCACCGCGACCGCCCCGGCGGTCACGTACGTGGCGATGCGCCTGCGCCTTTCCCGCAGGCGTGCCTCGGCCTGCTGTTCCCTGATCTTCTCGCGCGCCGTCTTCGTCTTGGTGCGCTCAGCCTTGCTCATCGTCGTCATCCCCTTCAATACGATTGTCGCCCCCCAGTCCAAGGGCGCCGTCGAGCGCGAAACGGCCCGGCGGGAAACGCACCGCCCAGGCGCCGAGCAGCACGAGCCCGAAGTCGCGCAGGATGTCGAGCAAGTACGTCGGCTCCTCCCCTACCCCCAGCTGGCCGCCGCCACCGAAGCAGCCGCAGTCGATCCGCAGACCGTGCGCCCAGGCCCAGGCGATGCCGAACACGAAGGCGAACATGAGCAGCCCGGCGATCACCGCGGCCACCCTGGTCAGCAGACCGACGACCAGCAGCAGCCCGACGACGATCTCCAGGATCGGCAGGGCGTAGCCCACCGTGACGGCGATCGACTCGGGCAGCAGCTGGTAAGCCTTGACCGCCACGACCGAATCGGCCGGGTTTCCGATCTTGAGCCCACCCGCCGCGATCAGCACCCCGCCCAGGACCAGCCGGGCGACGGTCGTCACCCAGGGTATCGCCGAGAACTCTCTGCGTGACGATAGTGACGCGTCCACACGCCATCTCCTCTTTCTCTGCGCCGGGATGGGCACAGTATCGGGAATCCATATGACCACGCGGCGGATAAGCACCGGCTAAGCCGTGTTTCTTGCGGGAATTACGCAGTCAAGTAAAAATTTACTCATGCAAGTAACGGTCACGGGCTCCGCAAGACGAGCGCAGATCGTGACGGCGACCATCGCGACGATCGCCGAGCTCGGCTACCATCAGGCGTCGTTCGCCCGGATCGCCCGATCTGCCGGGCTCAGCAGCACGCGCCTGATCTCGTACCACTTCGCGGGCAAGGACGAGCTGATCGCTCAGGTGATCGCGACGATCCAGGGGCGGCTTTCGGCGTTCATGGCCGAGCGGGTGAGCACACAGCGCACGGCCGGCGCGGCGCTGGAGACGTACATCCGTTCCTTAGCGGCGTATGTCAGCGAGCACCGCGCCGAGATGCGCGCCGCCACGGAGATCCTCCTCAACCACCGCCCCGGGGCCACCGGCCTGTCGGCTCTGTCCCACCTCGAGCGGTTACTGGTCTGGGGGCAGGAGAGCGGCGAGTTCGGGGCGTTCAACGTGCGGGTGACCGCGATGGCGGTCCAGCGCGCGCTGGACGGGCTGCCGTTCCTGCTGGAGGCCGACCCCGACGCCGACCCGGACGAGTACGCCGACGGGCTGGCCGCGCTGTTCGCCAGGGCGGTCCGGGCCTGAGGGGCCCGCTCAGCCGCACGCGAACCTGGCCTCGCCCCAGTCGGCGTGGTCGTTGCCGTTCCCGTCGCCGCCGTCCCCGGCCACCAGGTCCACGTAACGGGCTCCGGTCAGGTCGGCGCTCAGCTCGTACGCCGCGTCGGCGGCCCGCAGGACCGGGCTGCGCGCCTTCTCCACCCCGTCCGCCACCACGGCGAACTGTACGGACCCCCGCGTGGCCTGCACGTCGTCGACCCCTACGAACGCCGTGAACCCCGTGCACGCGCCACCCAGGTGGAAGCGAACCCTGGCCGGCGCGTGCGTGCCGAGCCCCTTGGCGAACGTCCGCCCGCCGATGACGATCGGCCCGCCGTCGGCCTCGCCGGTGTCGCCGTTGGACCGGTCGCGCTCCACCGGCCCCCAGCCGTTGTCCGCGGTCACCCACTCCAGGTCGCTCGCGTAGGCGTCCTCCGCGGGCGGCCGGGGCGGCGTGCGCACGGTCGCGGACGCGGTGAGCCGCTTCGCCACGCCGCCCACGGAGTAGCCGGCCGCGGCCCCGAGCTCGTAGCTCCCGGAGGCGTCCGCGGGCGGGGTGACCTGCCAGGTCGTGGTCAACTTGGCGCCCGGCTCCACGACGCCGGTCCCGTCGCCGGTGACCGTCCACCCGTCCGGTACGTCCAGCGTCACCCGCACGTCCTGGGCCGTCGAGTCCTCGAGGTTCGTGAACGTGGTGACGACCTCGTTGGCCCTTCCCTGCTCGAAGACGCCGGCGGGCACCACCTCCAGCGACCCGCACGCCTGCGCGTCCGGCGCCGCGCCGAGGTCGGTCACGGAGAAGTCGTCGAGGACGAAGTCGGCCCCGGCCTGCTCGGCCTTGAGCGAGCGCAGCCCGACCCACACGTCCCCGCACCCCGCCACCACCCGCTCCCTGAACGTCCCCGTGGTCCGCCGCTCGGGGATGGGCGTGCGCCGCGTCTCGACGCCGGCGCCGCCCTTGTCGTAGCCGGTCACCCACTGGTACGCGTCCGCCTGCGCGCTCTGGTAGGCGAAGGACACCTCGTACGCGTGCCCCGGCTCGAACCGCGCGGTCCACGGCAACGTGCGGTAGATGAGCCCCTGGCGCTCCTCGTGCGCCTTCAGCGACCAGTCGCCGTTCAGCACGTCGTCGATCGTCTTGCCGTTCCACCCGGCCTGCGTGTACGGCTCGTGCCGCTCGGACAGGTGCGTGCGCGCGTCGAACGACCCGCCCGCGTCCCCCTTCACGAACGGCCCCCAGCCGGGCTCGTTCGACTCGAACGTCTCCACGTCACCGGCCGGCTCCCGCTCGAACAGCCGTACGTCGTCCACCCGCACGTCCCCGTCCGCGGCGGCGGCCGTGATCCGCAGCGTGGCCGACGTGCCGGGCGCGGTGAAGGTCACCTTGGCCCGCTGGAAGAAGGTGTCGTGCTTCTCGTCGGAGGCGATGTAGTTCCTGGCCGTGGACCGGCTGACGGTCACCGCCTGCCCGGCGACCTCCAGGGTGGTCTCGCGGGTCCTGCCCGGCTCGACCTCGACGAAGGCGGAGGCGGTGTAGGTGCGGCCGGGCCGCAGGCCCGTCAGCCGCTGCTCCAGCCGCGCCCGCGCCCCGCCGCCGAGCAGCGCCACCCGCTGGCCCAGGTCGTTCTCGCGGACGCTCACGGGGCCCGTGACGGTCCATCCGGCGAGCCGGTCGCCGTTGAAGCCGGGGTCGCGCACGCCGGCGCCCTGCCCCCAGTCCGGGTCCGGCTGCCGGGGCGCCTTGCCGGGATAGAGCACGTACGGCACGCCCGCCTCCGCCCGCAACGTGATCTTCCCGTGCTCCGGGGTGACCGTGCCGACCGCCACGCGGCCCTGGCCGGTGAGCCGGTAGACGGTCATCGGCCGGTCGGCGTCCCAGGTCGTCACCCCTCCCGCCGGGTTGTAGTGGTAGTACCTGCCCTGCCACGGCAGCAGGTAGGCGCCCCCGTCGAGCACCTTGTGCCTGCCGGCGAACAGCTCGCGCCTCCCGTCCCGGTACGTGCCCCGCACGCCGCCGGAGAAGACGATCTCGTCCGCGTTCCAGTCCATGATCTTGTAGTGCTGCAGGAACTTGACCGGCAGGTTGTGCTCCCAGATGTTGCGGTAGAACGCGGTGAAGTCGTTCTTCGCCTGCCAGCCCTCGAACTCGACGATGCGGGCGTTGCCGAGGATCGGGTGGGCGTTCCAGACGTCCTTCTCGTCGTTTCGGATGAACCGGATGATCTGGGAGTTCAGCCCCTTGTTGGTGACCCCGCCGTAGTTGAGGTCGTTGGCCCAGTGGGACCACAGGGACGCGCGTTCGAGCTTGTCCGACCACTCCGTGGTCACCTGCCAGCCCTGCTCGCGCAGCTCGGCCAGCGTCCGGTCGGCGACCCAGCCGAACGGCCTGAACACGTCCACGTACAGCACCGCGAGGTTGCGGTCGGTCTCGGCGCGCAGCTGCGCGAAGCGCCCGGCCAGGGTGCCTCTGGTGAGGTCGCCGCGCTGGTCGATCAGGTACGCCTGGTCGAGCCAGTTCCAGCCCTTGGCGGCCTTGTCGACGAGCTGCTCGCTGAAGTTCCTGGCCTCGGGGTAGGACTCGGTGGCGTTGACGTGCACGCCGAACGTGGCGTTCCAGCCCTTGCCGGCCTTGAGCAGCGTGTTCAGGTCCTTCAGCCCGCCGGCGCGCCGGTTGTAGTTGCCGCCGTAGTCGGGGTGCGCCGCGTCGTGGCCCTCCGACTGGTAGCCCTTGAGCAGCGCGAGCTGCCCGAGGCCGTCGGTGGCCAGCGAGATGCGCTTGACGTCGTCCAGGGTGCGCAGGAACGGGTGCGTGGCCTGGCTGGAGAAGTTGAACGGGATGTGCGTGACCACGCGGTCCCTGGTCCGCTCGGCGCCGGCCGCCTTGACGGCGACGGTCCTGAACGCCACCGCGCCGTCCTGCCAGTCGAGCGTCCCGTCGCCGTTGGCGTCGGGCGTGACCACGACCTTGGCCCAGGGCGGCTCCTCGGTGAACGGCGAGCCGGTCGCGCGGTGCGTCCACTGGCCGCTCCACACGCCCACGGAGACGGTGCCACCGGCGTCCTTCCTGGCCTGGTGCCAGAGCCTGGCGGCGTCCCGGTCGGTGACGCCCGAGGGGCGGTCGTAGGTGGAGTTCGTCTCGATCGCGGCGGCCAGCCGGTCGGTGTTCACGATCGCGTACGTGGCCCCGACCGGGCCGTCGTCGGGCGCGGTGCCCGGCGTGACCTGGGCGAAGACGTCGGCGGTGCGGGTGGAGTTGGGGTCCAGCCGGGTGAACGCGGTCGCCGCGCCCGGCTGCGCGCTCGACACCGACACCAGGTCATGGCCGGGCAGGTCGATGGTGTTGACGCGGAACGCCTCGGTGTCGGCCACCGAGTCGATCCGGAACGTCGTCACCCGGCCCTTGACGCCGATGCTCGCCCCGAGCGCGACGCCGCCGAGATCGGGGAAGGTCAGCCGGTAGCGGGCGGTCGCGCCGTCGTTCCCGGTCAGTGCCACGGTGGCGGCTCGCGCCTGGCCGTTGAGGACGACGGCGGGCACGCCCACGCTGCCGCCGAGCGTGGCGCCGCCGGCCCGGTCGGTGTAGCTCAGGACGCGCGGGAAGTCCGGGTCGAGCTCGACGCGCAGCGCCGGGGACGAGATCGCGATCGGCCGGGCCACCCGCGCGGGCCTGGGCGGCTCGTTCTGCGCGGTGGGGCTGGGCGGGGGCGTCCCGGTGGGCGGCGTCTCCGGGGACGGCAACTCGTACGTCGGGGTGGGCTCCGCGTCGGGCGGCGGGGTGGCCGCCGGTTCGGGGCTCGCAGACGCCGGTTCGGGGCCTACCGACACCGGGGCAGGACCGACGGACGCCGGGACGAGATCGGCGGACGCCGGGGCGGTCATGGCCGTGACCGCGAGTGCGAGGGCCGCTGCGAACGTGAGGGGGCTGGGACGCATCGGTGTCCTTTCGGGGTCGTGCGTCACACCGCTTCGGGGCCCCGATCATCACCCGCCCCGGACCGCACGCCAAGGACCTACGCGCCAAATCCTTGCAGCAATCCCGAAATTTCGTCACATAGGCGGTAAAGCGCCCTTACCGGCGGACCCCCTGGGCCATGTCCCTGGCCAGGGCTCCGATGGAGGCCCGGCCCTCGGCCTCGTCGGACGCGTCGAGGATGCGGCGGATGAACGCCGACCCCACGATCACCCCGTCGGCGTAGGTCGCCACCTCGGCCGCCTGCGCGCCCGTGCCCACGCCGAGGCCCACGCACACCGGCAGGTCCGTGTGCGCCCGGGTCCGCTCGACCAGGCCCTCGGCGGCGATGTTGACGCTCTCCCTGGCGCCGGTGACGCCCATCAGCGAGGCCGCGTACACGAAGCCCGTGCAGCAGTCGACGACGGCCTTGATGCGCTGCTCGGTCGAGCTCGGCGCCACCAGGAACACCGTGTCGATGCCGGCGGACGCGGACGCCGCCCGCCACGGCTCCGACTCCTCGGGCGTCAGGTCGGGCGTGATCGTGCCCACGCCGCCCGCGTTGGCGAGGTCGCGGGCGAACCGCTCGGCGCCGTACTTGTCGATGGGGTTCCAGTAGGTCATGACGAGCGTGGCGGCGCCGGTGGCGGCGACGCCCTCGACCGTGCGCAGCACGTCGGCGATGCGCGTGCCGTTGACCAGCGAGCGGTGCACCGCGTCCTGGATCGTCGGCCCGTCCATGAGCGGGTCGGAGTAGGGCAGGCCGATCTCGATGACGTCGCAGCCGGCCTCGACCAGGGCCGCTGCCGCGGCGACGTCGCCGCCCTTGGAGGGGAAGCCCGCGGGCAGGTAGCCGACGAGCGCGGCCCGGTTGTCCGCCTTCGCCTTGGCGAAAACCGTCTGAAGAGTCGTCATGTCTGTCCGTTTCGAAGGTCGAGTCCCACCAGTTATCCCCCGGCGCGGGACCCCACGCCGGGGTGGCGGCTCGTCAGAGGTTGAAGTATTTCATCGCCGTGCCCATGTCTTTGTCGCCGCGGCCGGAGAGGTTGACCAGGATGGTCGCCTCGGGGCCGAGCTCGCGGCCCAGCTCCAGCGCGCCCGCCAGGGCGTGGGAGGACTCGATGGCCGGGATGATGCCCTCGGTCCTGGCCAGCAGCGAGAACGCGGCCATCGCCGCGTCGTCGGTGACGCCGTGGTAGGTGGCACGGCCCGAATCCTTCAGCCAGGCGTGCTCGGGGCCGACGCCCGGGTAGTCGAGCCCGGCCGAGATCGAGTGGGACTCGATGGTCTGGCCCTCGTCGTCCTGCAGCACGTAGGTGCGCGAGCCGTGCAGCACGCCGATCGAGCCGGCCGTGAGCGTGAGCGCGTGCTCGCCGGACTCCAGGCCGCGCCCGGCGGCCTCGTAGCCGTGCAGCTGGACGCCCTCGTCACCGAGGAAGGCGTGGAAGATGCCGATCGCGTTGCTGCCGCCGCCGACCGCCGCGCACACCGCGTCGGGCAGGCCGCCGGTCAGCTCCTGGATCTGGCGGCGGGCCTCGACGCCGATGATGCGCGCGAAGTCGCGGACGATCTCGGGGAACGGGTGCGGCCCCGCGATCGTGCCGAACAGGTAGTGGGTGGAGTCGACGTTGGTCACCCAGTCGCGGAACGCCTCGTTGATGGCGTCCTTCAGCGTCTGGGAGCCGTTGGTCACCGGCACCACGATGGCGCCGAGCAGCTTCATCCTGGCGACGTTGAGCGCCTGGCGCTCGCAGTCGACCGCGCCCATGTAGATCACGCACTCCAGGCCGAGCAGGGCGGCCGCGGTGGCGGTGGCCACGCCGTGCTGGCCCGCGCCGGTCTCGGCGATCACGCGCTTCTTGCCCAGCCGCTTGGTCAGCAGGGCCTGGCCGAGCACGTTGTTGATCTTGTGAGCGCCGGTGTGGGTGAGGTCCTCACGCTTGAGCACGATCCTGGCGCCGCCGGCGTGCTCGCTGAAGCGCGGCACGTCGGTCAGCGTGGTCGGCCGGCCCGCGTACGTGCGCAGCAGATGGTCGAACTCCCGCAGGAACTCCGGGTCGTTCTTGGCCTTCTCGTAGACCGCGGCCACCTCGTCGAGCGCCGGGATGAGCGCCTCGGGGACGAACCGGCCGCCGAAGATGCCGAACTTGCCGTGCACGTCTGGGTCGTCGCCGAGCGGGCCGTTGCCCGTCAGGTCGGCGGCGGTCAGGATGGAGCCTTCGTGTGCCACTGCTATCCCTCTGCTGAGTGGTCGGGGCGCGTCGCTGGATGGGCGCCGGCGGTCACCAGGGCCTCCACTGCCTTGCGCGGGTCCTTGCCGGTGACCAGGCTCTCCCCGACCAGGACGGCGTCGGCGCCGGCCCTGGCATAGGCGAGCAGGTCGTGCGGGCCGCGCACGCCCGACTCGGCAATCTTGATCACATTATCGGGGATCTTGGGCGCCAGCTTCGTGAAGACCTCGCGATCGACTTCGAGTGTCTTGAGGTTGCGCGCGTTGATCCCGATGACCCGGGCACCGGCGGCGACCGCCCGCTCGAGCTCCTCCTCGGTGTGCACCTCGACCAGCGGGGTGAGCCCGATCGACTCGGCCCGCTCGATCAGCGACACCAGCGCCTCCTGCTCCAGGCAGACGACCATCAGCAGCGCCAGGTCGGCGCCGTGGGCCCGGGCCTCCCAGAGCTGGTAGGAGGTCAGGATGAAGTCTTTGCGCAGGATCGGGATGTCGACCCGGGCGCGAACCGCCGCCAGGTCTTCGAGGCTGCCGCCGAACTTGCGCCGCTCGGTCAGCACGCTGATGACGTGGGCGCCGCCCTCTTCGTAGTCGGCCGCCAGCGCGGCCGGGTCGGCGATGGCGGCCAGCGCGCCCTTGGACGGGCTCGACCGCTTGACCTCGGCGATCACCGAGATCCTGTCGCCCCCGAGCGCGGCCATGGCGTCCCTGGGCGCCTGGGCACGCTCGGCCCGCCGCTTGAGCTCGTCAATGGACACGGCCTGCTGACGTGCGGCGAGGTCGGCGCGCACCCCGTCGAGGATGTCGTCGAGGACACTCGGCCCTTCCGTCCGCTCACTCACGCGCTTGAGGTCCCTCCGGTCGACTGTGGGGGCGGCGGAGAGTTCGCGTCGCGTCCGCTCTCTGCCTTGTCCTGCGATGGTATCGGCCCGCACGGGGTCACCTCACCACAGGCCCCCCGGCTGGGAGTCCCTACGGAGCGAGGAACGCCCCGAACGGCAGGTTACGGACGACCCAGTAGACCATGACGAGGGCGAGGAACGCCCACAGCCACGCCGGATGGGCGAGCGTGGTGCGTCTCGGCCTGCCCTGCCAGGCGCGTACGACCCATCTCCCCCACCAGAACAGCAGGAACGGCATCATGGCCACGGCGAGAGGGTTCATCCCGAGCGCGGTGGCCGGGTCGAGATGGGCGAGCGCGTGGATGGTCCGCAGCGTGCCGCAGCCCGGGCAGTAGAGGTGGGTGAGCCACAGGAACGGGCAGGTCGGGTAGTGGCCCGGCTGGTTGGGGTCCACCATCCCGACGAACGCGAACACGGCGCCCGTCGCGCCCGCAACACCGAGCGGCGCGAGCAGGCCCTTGAGACGTGCCGCGCCGCGCCGCTCGGTTGTTGCGATGCTCATGCTCTCAGTATCCGCCTTCCGGCTCAGTAGCTCGAGCTCGGGACACTGGCGGCCAGGAGGACGAACACCACCACGTAGAAGAGGATGACCAGCACCCACCAGATGATGCCCGCGATCAACGACCGCTTCCACCAGGTCTTGGCCTCCTCGCTCGCCAGCGCGGCACCCTGGAAGTCGCCGATCTGCCACTTCGAGTTGACCTGCGAAGACTTGACGATCGACACGATGCCCAGGGGAAGGCAGCAGAACAGGGTGGTCAGGATGGCCGCGACCAGGTGGTTGTCCGGCGGGTTGCCACCGGCCGGGGGCTGCTGGCCGTAACCACCGCCGTAGCCGCCACCGCTCGGGGGCTGCTGGCCGTAGCCGCCACCGCTGGGGGGCTGCTGGCCGTAGCCGCCACCGCTGGGGGGCTGCTGGCCGTAGCCACCGCCGCCGCTCGGGGGCTGCTGGCCGTAACCACCGCCGTAGCCGCCACCACTCGGGGGCTGCTGGCCGTAGCCACCGCCGCCGCTCGGAGGCTGCTGGCCGTAGCCGCCACCACTCGGGGGCTGCTGGCCATAACCGCCGCCGGGCGGCTGCGAGCCGTAGCCGCCGTCGCCCTGATTGCCGTAACTCATGAAGGACCTCTCATGTTGTTATCCGTGGCAAGTTGCGCGCGGCAGCCTAGCGAGGATACGCCCCCTACGTGGAAGAACGTCCATTTTGCGGACAATTCGTAATCGGACCGCAAGCGGCTCGTCACGGTCCGGCCACACTCGCGGAGGGTTACCGGCCGGTTCAGTAGTCGTACGAGGACGACGTGGCGGCGGCGCTGAGCCCGATCATCGACAGGATGAGCCCGCCGAAGATGAGCCAGCACAGCACCCAGATCACGACGGTGATGTAGGACGTGACCAGACCGCCGACGGCCATGCCCGAGCCCTCCTCGCCGGTCTTCTTGATCCGGTTGAGGGCGATGTGGCCGAGGATCACGCCCGGGATGCTGGTGATCCCGCAGAAGATCAGGCCGATGATGCCCAGGACGAGCGAGGCCACCGCCATGCCGTTGGTCGACCTGGGCTGCTGGGGCGGCGCGCCGTAGCCGTAACCCTGCTGGCCGTAGCCCTGCTGACCGTAGGCCTGCTGGCCGTAGCTGGGGGGCTGCTGGCCGTAGCCGCCGGCGCTCGGGGGCTGCTGGCCGTAGCCGAGCGGCTCCTGCGGATAGCTGGGCGGCTGCTCCCCGTACCCGCCCTGGCCGTACCCGCCCGAGCTCGGAGGCTGCTGCCCGTAACCGCCACCCCCGGTCGGTGGCTGCTGCCCGTACCCACCCCCGTAGCTGGGCGGCTGCTGGCCGTAACCGCCGCCGCCGCTGGGGGGCTGCTGGCCGTACCCACCGCCGGGCTGCTGCGCGCCGTAGCCGCCGCCGCTGCCCTGATCCCCGTAGCTCATGCGCCTGGCTCCTAAGTGTTCGTGGCGAGTTGCAACGGCAGCTTATTGAGGAAACGTTTGCCAAGCAGACAGAGGTTCAGAACAGTAAAGAAATCGTCATAGCGCTGAGAGTCAGCGGGAGTCGGTGGGGTCGTCGCCGCGGTCGAGCGCGTCCCACAGCGCCCGGTCGTCCTTGACCTCGGCGCGGGCCTTGCCGGCGCCCCCATCGGCGCCCCCATTGGCGCCCCCGCCGGCGCCCGTCTCGGTGCCCCTGTCGTAGCGCGCCGACATGCCCGCCCACCTGCCGCCGCGCACGATCGCGACGATCCCGCCGGCGATCACCAGGACCGCTCCGGCGGCCGTGACCGCCGGCCAGAGCGGGGCGGCCTCCCAGGGGAGGTCGGCGGCGCCGCGCAGGACGTTCTGCTCGCGCAGCCAGCCGGTGACCGTGTCGCCGCCGAGCGCCGTCCACGTCCCGGCCGCCGCGCCCGCCCCGCACAGGGCGACCAGCGCCCCGACGACGCGGCGCCCCGCGCCCTTGGTGGCCAGCACGGCCACCACCCCGGCCAGCGCGGCCAGGGCGACGGGGGTCAGGACGGGGCTGAGCTCGGCTCCGGTGGGCGCGGCCACGCCCGGCTCCAGGATCCGCACCCAGGCCCGGCTCGCGCCGAACAGCACGAGCACGCATCCGAGGACGGTCGCCCCCAGCCAGCTCCACAGCTCTCTGTGCCCCATGCGGCCTGCTATCCGAGCGGGATCTCGAGCTGGTCGGCGTCGAAGCACGTGCGGTCTCCGGTGTGGCACGCGCCGTCGACCTGGTCGACCTTGACGAGGACGGCGTCGCCGTCGCAGTCGAGGGCCACCGCCTTGACGTGCTGGACGTGGCCGGAGGTGCCGCCCTTGACCCAGAGCTCGGCGCGGCTGCGGGACCAGTAGGTGGCCCGGCCGGTGGTGAGCGTCCGATGCAGCGCCTCGTCGTTCATCCAGGCCAGCATGAGCACCTCGCCGGTGTCGTACTGCTGGGCGATGGCGGCGACCAGGCCGTCGGCGTCGCGCTTCAACCGCGCGGCGATCTTGGGGTCAAGGGACATGCGTCCATTCAACCAGCCTGCCCGCGTGCCCGGTTGATCGGGCAC
>NZ_JBSGFQ010000103.1:0-44354 GCF_053603495.1 Nonomuraea sp. NPDC004186
GCGGCTGGAGGAGATGACGGAACGCGACCTGACCCTGCTCGGGATCACCGATCCGTTGTGGGGGGAGATGCACGAAGTGCTCACCAAGCCGGGCCGATCGGGGCCGCGGCCGGGCGGGGGCCGGTCAGGCGGCGCTCGGCGTCCTCGCAGAACTCCAGGAAGTCGGTGAAGTAGAGGCCCTGCTCGTAGAGGCTGTTGGTGGCGTACAGGAAACTGCTCAGCGAGCTCTGGCCCGATCTGATCGCCAGGACCGCGGTGCCCGCCACCGCCAGCGGGATCGCGGCCAGGGCCAGGAGCACGCCGAGGGCGACGTAGACCAGAGCGGTGCCGAGGCCGCCGAGGGCCTCGCCGACGAGCCGGGCGAAGGTCTGGCGTCTGGCCAGTTGGAGCAGGACGTCCTGCTCGGCCCTGGCCACCGCGTCGTACATGCGCAGCAGGAAGCCGCGCATGGTGAACGAGCGGACCTCGGCCGCGGCCTCGCGCTCGGCCAGCAGCTCCGCGATGATCCACTTGCGGCGGCGGGCCGGAATCAGGCCGTACATGGTCGCGTAGCGCATGCGCGCGCTGCGGACCGCCGCCCAGGCGTCGGGCAGGACGGCGAGCAGCAGCAGCGGCAGGAGCACCGGGTGGAGCAGGCCGAGCACGCCGGCCGCGGCCGCGATGCCGACCGCGGCCGTGACCACGTCGATGGCCGACGACACCACCCAGTCGGCCACGCCCGCGCCGCGTGCCCTGGCGCGTTCGAGGGCGTCGTGGAACTCCGGGTCGTCGTAGGCCACGAGCTCCACCCGGCTGGTCAGCCCGAACAGGCGCTCCTCCGTCAGCCGGGTGATCTGGGGGGTCAGGCGGGACTCCGCCCAGCCCGCGCCCGCCTGAACGGTCGTGCGCAGCACGGCCGCGCCGCCGACCAGGGCGAGGCTGGGCAGCGCGGCCAGCACGCGATCGGGGGTCGGGCCCTCGCTGAAGAGGGCGCTGAGGACGCCGGTGGTCGCCAGCAGGCCGAAGGCCGTGAAGACGCCGCCGAGGAGGTTGAGCGTGATCGTGGCCAGGGTGTCGCGCGGGCTCGCGCCCCAGGCCATGCGCATCGCCTGTGCCACGAGCGACGGCAGCCGCCTGGCGATGGTCAGGAAACCGACCTCCGCCATCTTGTCGTTGTGAACATTCCAGGTGGGGGTGGCGATCTCGCCGAGTTCGAGAGGCTCATCCTGCATGCTCTGAGTATGCGTTCGACCACTGACAGTTTTCATTCGGCTGCGCGTCGCGATGGACAGGGCGCGCACGCCATATCACCGCGATAGGGGCAATCTGGTACCTCTCCCGGGGCGGAGGGCGCGCATACCGTGGCGGCACCCCCAACTCCCGGAGGAGGCTCCGTGCCCAGACCCCTTCGTCTCGCGCTCTCCCTCTTACTCGGCCTCACGTTCCTGCTCGTCACCGCGCCCGCGCAGGCCGCGGCCCTGGTCAGGGTCGTCAGGTACGACGCGAGCAGGGCGGCCGAGTTCGTGTCCGTGGTGAACCAGGCGGCCCAGCTCTGGAACTCCAGCGTCGTCAACGTCCGGCTCGTCCAGGGAACGCCCGCCGACTTCGTCGTGTACGCCGACAACGGCTGGCCGCGCGCGCTGCCCACCAGCCTGGGCCGCGGCACGGTCTGGATCGGCCGGCAGGCCACCACGCAGGGCTACAACCCGCTGCGCATCTCCACCCACGAGATCGGCCACATCCTGGGCCTGCCCGACCGGCGCACCGGGCTGTGCTCCGACCTGATGTCGGGGTCGAGCGCGCCCGTGAGCTGCACCAACGCGAACCCTAGCGCCGCCGAGCGGGCCGAGGTCGACCGCAACTTCGCCGGAAGCGCGCCGCAGGTCGAGTTCGGTCAACTGCACGTCGACCGCTGACCTCTCCCGGGTGACGGCGGACGCACCGGGTCGGCCGTCACCCGCCGGACGTAGCCGTACATACCGATCCGCCGTCACCCGCCGGACCTAGCCGTACATACCGATCCGCCGTCACTCACAGGCGTAACCGGACATAGCGCGTCCGCGTCACCCGCAGGCGTAGCCGGACGGCAGGCGGGTGTCGCCGTTCGGGCGACTGGCCTGGAAGCCGAACGACGTGCTCGCCCCCGGTGCGAGCGAGCCGTTGTGCGCGGCGTTGCGGGCGCTGACGGCCTGGCCGGACGTGGTCATCGTGACGTTCCACGACCCGGTGACCGCGTGCCCGGGCGGCAGCGTGAACGTGACGCCCCACCCGGTCAGGGACGTGGTGCCGGTGTTGGTCACCGCGACCTGGATGACGTACCCGGTGCTCCACTGGCTCTGCACGGTCGCGGTGGCCGTGCAGCCGCCCGTCTGGCCGCCGCCGGACGTCGTCACGCTCACCGTTCCCGAGCGTGGCGAGCGGTTGCCCGCCGCGTCCCTGGCGTACACGGCGAAGGTGTACGACGTGCCCGCCGCCAGCCCCGTGACGGTGACCGAGGCGGTCGCGCTCGTGGCTGCGGCCGTCTCCGTCGAGCCCTGTACGCGGACCACGTCGTACCCGGTCACCCCCACGTCGTCACTGGAGGCGGCCCAGGTCAGGGTCGCGGACGAGGAGGTGACCGCGGAGGCCGCGGGCGTGCCTGGCGCGGTGGGCGGGGTGGAGTCCCCCTGCCCGTACGCCAGACCGAACCCGTACGGGAACAGCGGCGTCTTCCCGTCCCCGGAGTTGATCGGCTGCTGGGACGCGCTGCTCATCCAGGTCACCGGCAGCTTGCCGGTCGGCTGGACGGACCCGAACAGCACGTCCGCCACGCCCTGCCCCTCGGTGCCCGGCAACCAGGCGGCGACCAGCGCGTTCCAGCCGGACAGCTGGGAGGCGACGTCGAGGGGGCGGCCCGAGACCAGCACCACGACGACCGGGACGCCGGACGCGCGCAGGTTCGCGATGGTGTTGAGGTCCACGGCGTCCAGGCCCAGGCTGCCGGGCCGGTCGCCCTGGCCCTCGGCGTACGGCGGCTCGCCGACCACCGCGACGGCGACGCGGTAGGAGGAGTCGATGCCGGTGCCGTCCTGGCTGTAGGTGACGGTCGTGCCGGAGCCCGCGCTGTTCCTGATGCCCTGCAGGATGGTGGTGCCGGGGGTGATGTTGCCGGACGAGCCCTGCCAGGAGATCGTCCAGCCGCCGCTCTGGTAGCCGATGTTGTCCGCGCTCCGGCCCGCCACGAAGATCTTGCCGCTGCGGGCGAGCGGCAGCACGTTGCCGGCGTTCTTCAGGACGACCTGCGACTTGGCGACCGCCTCGCGGGCCAGCGCGCGGTGCGCGGCGCTGCCCACGGTCGAGGTGTACGAGCGGTCCGTCAGCGGCTTCTCGAAGAGCCCGAGCTCGAACTTCTTGGTGAGGATGCGCCGTACCGCGTCGTCGACCCTGGCCGTGGTCACCCGGCCGGCCTGGACCTCGGCCCGCAGCAGGTCGATGAACTGGCGCCAGGCCGTGGGGACCATCACCATGTCGATGCCCGCGTTCACGGCGGTGCGCACGTCGAGCGCGGACGTGCCGGGGGCGCCGTCGATCTGGTCGATGCCGTTCCAGTCGGAGACCACGAACCCCGAGAATCCCAGCTCGCCTTTGAGCACCGTGGTGATCAGGTACTGCTGTCCGTGCAGCCTGGCGCCGTTCCAGCTGCTGAACGAGATCATCACCGAGCCGACCCCGCGCTCCACCGCGGCCCTGAACGGCGGCAGGTGGATCGCCCGCAGGTCGGCCTCGGACAGCTGGGTGTCGCCCTGGTCCACGCCGCCCGTGGTGCCGCCGTCGCCGACGTAGTGCTTGGCGGTGGCGAGCACGGACGCGGGACCGTTCAGCGTGGCTCCCTGCAGGCCCGTCACGATCGTGGCCATGGACGAGGGCAGCTCCGGCGTCTCGCCGAACGACTCGTACGTGCGGCCCCACCGGTCGTTGCGGGCCACGCACAGGCAGGGGGCGAAGTCCCAGTCGACGCCGGTGCCCGACACCTCCTCGGCCACCGCCCGGCCGATGCGCTCGACGAGGGCGGGGTCCCGGGTGGCGCCGAGGCCGATGTTGTGCGGGAAGATCGTGGCGCCGACGACGTTGTTGTGGCCGTGCACGGCGTCCGCCCCGTAGAGGATGGGGATGCGGAGCGGCGTGGCCAGGGCCGCGTTCTGGAATCCGTCGTACATGTCCGCCCAGGACGCGGCCGTGTTGGGCGACGGCGCGGAGCCGCCGCCCGACAGCACCGAGCCGAGCCGGTACGTGGTGACGTCGGAGTTGCTGACCGAGCCGCGTTCGGCCTGGGTCATCTGGCCGAGCTTCTCGTCCAGCGTCATCCTGGACATGAGGTCGGCCACCCGCGTGGGCACGGGGAGGCTGGGGTCCTGGTAGGGGGCGGCCCCGTACCAGGGCGCGGCGGACGCCCGGGGAACGACCAGTCCGGCGGCGACGAGCAGCGGCACGGCCGCCCTGATCGCCCACTGTCTGCTGCTCATGGCACGTCCAGAGGTTGTGGGCCACAAGTGGGAGCGCTCCCATGACTCTAGAACACGCCGGTGCCGCCGCCCAGGGCCCAGCCCGCACCCACAACCCCCAGCAGCGCAAACGAGGTGAAAGTTTCACCCCTGCTTACGGGCGAACGGCGGCGGCGCGGACGGGTCCTGGAGCGGGCCGCTGAGCTGGATGTTGGCGATCACCCAGCGCTCGCCCTGCTTGACGGCGACCAGGGTCAGCCGGAACGAGTCGTTGACCTCGTGCCCTCTGACCGAAGTGCGCTGCTCCTGCACGCCGCCCACGATCGCGGTGTCGCCATGGAGGCGCACCTGCGGGTCGAGGATCTCGAAGTGGTGGTTCTTCAGGTCGCCCCGGTGCCGGCCCGCCCACTGCCGTTTGTCCAGCTTGAACCCCACAGGACCGATTCCGGCGAAGTCGTCGCCGAGGAGGTCGTCGAAGGCGTCCGCGTCACCGTCGAACTCGGCCCGCGCCCAGCGGCGGACGAGGTCGAGCACCTGCTCCTGACTGCTCATGATCTGCCCCTCTCTTAACCGGGGAGATTCTCCCCACTTAAATCTGGCAGATACCGGCAATCGGCACAACCCCAACCGGGGAGTTTTCCCCCATATGCTGGTGAGTGTGATGACCAAGCCCATGCGGGCCGACGCGCGGCGCAACCTGGAGCAGATCCTGCTCGCCGCCCGCGACATGGTCGCCGAACGCGGCCCCGACGTCCCGCTCGACGACATCGCCCGGCGTGCCGGGGTCGGCAGCGCCACGCTCTACCGCCGCTTCCCCGACCGCGACGCCCTGCTCCGCGCGGTCGCGCTCGACGCCCTGACCAGGACGGCCGCCGCCGCCAGGGCGGCGGCCGAGGAGGAGCGCGACCCGTTCGAGGCGCTGGCACGCTACCTGCGCGCGGCGCTCGAACTGCGCGTCTCGGCCGTGCTCCCGGCCCTGCTCGACGCGGTGGACCCGGCGAACGACCCGCTGCTGGCACCCGTGCGCGAGGAGTCCGCCCGCACCATACGCCGGATGATCTCCGACGCTCACGCGGCGGGCACGCTGCCGGAGGGTGTCACGTTCATGGACATCACGACCATGCTCGTACGGATCTCCCGCCCCCTCCCCGGGCCGCTCCCGGACGAGGCCAAGCACGCGCTCGCCCGGCGCCACCTGGAGCTGTTCATCCACGGCCTCCGGGCGATGGGGGCGGCGTGAAACCTGGATGCGATCCCCGTCAAGGGATGACCCGGTGGAGCTGAGACAGACCGTAGCGCGTAGGGCGGACCCGGGACGTCCAGGCCGGTAGTGCCGGCATTCCGCTTCCTGGCTCAAGAACTAGGCGATACTATGTTCGAACTACTGTGGCGCGGGAGGCTTGCGGGGGAGGTGTTTCGCGCGTGCTGTCGGGCCGGAAGTATCGGCTGGACTTCGATCTCGGCCAGCGCCTGTTCCCGAGCGGCTGGGCGGGATCTACCGCAGCGTGTGGAACACCGGGTTGGAGCAGCGCCGCGCCTATCGGCGCCGGGGCGCGTTCATCGGCTACGCCGAGCAGTGCCGCCGGCTGGCCGAGGCGAAGACCGACCCGGACTGCGCCTGGCTCGCCGAGGCTCCCGCGCAGGTCATCCAGCAGACGCTGAAGGATCTGGACGAGGCGTGCCGCAGGCACGGCACCTGGAAGGTCCGCTGGAAGAGCAAGGCGAGGTGAAGTCGGCGACCGTGACCCGCGAAGGCAAGCACTGGTTCATCAGCTTCCTGGGGGACGACGGCCTTGCCGAGGTGAGCCGACATGCTCGTCCCGGTCGGCACGCCGGGGTGGACCGGGGAGTGGTCACCGCCGCGGTCACCAGTGACGGGGAGTTCTTCGATCGCCGTCACGCCGGTGAGAGCGGCGTGACGTCGATGGTGCCGCCGCCGGATGCAGCCGGCGGTGATTTTGGCGATACGGGGTTCCTCGCGGCGGGTGAGGCGAGGCGGTATGTGCGGCTGCAACGGCGACTCGCCCGGTCAAAGAAGGGGTCGAACCGGCGTAAGCAGGTGATCCGGGCACTGGGGGATCTGATGCGGCGAGCGCGATGGCGGCGCGCGGACGTAGGCGCCCGCCTCTGACCACCGTTCCCTCCGATGCGGGGCGGCGGCGTTGTTCGACCCTCTTTCCTGACAAGATCCCGCCCTGTATGTTCGATCCGAAAGAAAGTTTCACCCATGGAGGAACGTTGGGCAAGAAGCTTCACATTCTGGCATTACCGATCGCCGCCGCGGCCCTGGCGCTGACGGCCGTTCCCGCGCAGGCGGCCGACGGCTATGACCGTTGCCCCACCAACTACTACTGCCTGTTCTCCGGCCTGGACGGCACCGGCGACATCGTCCAGATCCAGAGCAACACCCCCGACCTGGCCGCCCTCAACATGGCCGACCGTGCCAAGTCCGACTGGAACCGCACGGGATCGACCATCCACCTCTACTCGGAGGCGAACTACGGCGGTTGCTCGGCCGTGACCAGTGCCGGCGGGAAGGGCAACTTCTACACCCCGTTCCGCGACTTCTTCGACTCCGTCCGTTTCGACGGCCCGAACGGCCCGTCGTGCTTCCCCCCTGAGGGGGCGACCGTCAAGGCGGCACAGACCGACTCGCACGGCTGATCACGGCCTGAGCGCCGCCAGGAAGCGGTCGGCCTCCGCGGCGAGCCGCGGCAGGTCGGCCGCCGGGTCGGCGGAGCGGGCCAGCAGCATGCCGCCTTCGCACAACGCACCGAAGACGAGCTGCGCACGCATGGAGAGGCCGCCGTCGGCCGCACCCCCAACCGCCGTGTCGCCGTCGGCCGCACCCCCAACCGCCGTGTCGCCGTCGGCCGCACCCCCAACCGCCGTGTCGCCGTCGGCCTCACGCCCGTTCGCCGAGCCGCCGTTGGGGGGCTGTTCGGCTGCGGTGGCCAGGTGGAGGCCGATGAGCAGGACCCGTAGCGTGTGGGCGTACTCGATCTCGCGGACCGTCTCCCACCCCAGCACCGACGGCGCGTCAAGAAGGACGATCTGCCGGAATCCCGGGTCGAGGCAGCGCTCGAGGAAGGTGCGGCAGCCGCGCCGCAGCGCCGCCCAGGGGTCGGGCTCCGACAGGGCCGCCCGCTCCAGCTCGGCGGCGACCTCCTCCTGCTCCCCCACGAACGCCGCCCGAAACAGCGCGACTTTTCCGTGGAAGTGGTGGTAGGCCGCACCCTTGGTCACCCCGGCCTCGGCGGCCACCGCATCGATCGACGTGAGCGCGTAACCATGGGCCCCGAACAGCTTCCGCGCGGCCCGCACCAGCCGCCCCGTCGTCTCGTCCGAACGCTCTGCCTGGGTACGGCGGACCATCGTGCTCCCCATTGACTTACATACTCGCGGTACGTAACTTCGAAGAACAGTTACGTACCGCCAGTATGAAACATGGAGGTGAGTCGTGTCCCCCTCGTCCCCACCGCGCATCGCCGTCTACGGCGCCACGGGCCACACCGGGCGGCTGGTCGCGGCGGAGCTCAGCGCCCGCGGCAAGGAGGTCATCCTGGCCGGTCGCGACGGCGGAGCGCTCAAGGCCCTGTCCGACGAGCTCGGCGGGGCGCCCGTGCACCAGGCCCCGCTGGACGACCCCGCCGCGTTACGCGCGCTCGCGGAGCAGGCGACCGTGCTGATCCACTGCGCGGGCCCGTTCACGCACACCGGCAAGCCCGTCGCCACGGCGGCGGCCGAGGGCGGCTGCCACTACGTGGACCACGCCCTGGAGCAGCACCACACGAAGTGGATGTTCGACACGATGCAGGAGCCCGCGAGGAGAGCGGGCATCACCATGGTCACGGCGATGAGCTTCTACGGCGGGACAGGCGATCTGCTCGCCGCCGCCGTGGCCGACGGCCTGACGGACGTCGAACGGGTGATCGCCGCCTACGCGGTGTCCGGCTGGCGGCTGACCACGGGGGCGAAGCAGACCGCCGAGCTGCTGTTCGCCGACACGCGGCGCATCACCTACACCGACGGCGAGCAGCACGTCGGCTATGTCGAGCCGCGCAACGCCGTCTTCCCGTTCCCGCCGCCGCTCGGCCCGCGCACGATGATCGCCCCCGTCCCGTTCTCCGAGGTCGTCACGGTCCCCAGGCACGTACGCGCGCGCATGGTCGAGGCGCAGCTCACGGCGGACACGTTCCAGGAGGAGCAGGTGTTCAGCAGCGAGGACGCGGACGCCGACACGCGGGCGGGCTCCGCGTTCACGGTCGCCGCGCAGGTGATCACGGCGGACGGCGGCAGGGCCGGGCAGGTCAGCGGGCGCGACCTGTGGCGCATGAGCGCGCTGACCTCGGTGGAGGCCGCCGTCCGCCTGGCCGCGGACCCGGGGAGCCCCGGCGTGTACGGCCCGGCCGAGGCGTTCCCGGCGGAGCCGTTCCTGCGCGACCTGGAGCGGCTCGGCCTGTTCACCCTCACCCTGCCGAAGAAGCCGGACAAGGAGGAGCGATGATCCTGGTCACGGGCGCGGCCGGCGGCCCGCAGGGCTCGACCGGCCGGCACGTCACGAACCTGCTGCTGGAGCGCGGCGAGGCGGTGCGCGCCTTCGTGCACTCCGACGACCACCGGGCCGAGGAGCTGCGCAAGCTCGGGGCCGAGGTGGTGGTGGGCGACCTCAGGGAGATCACGTCGGTGCGGCCCGCCATGCGCGGGGTCAGCAGGGCGTTCTTCACCTATCCGGTGACGGCGGGGCTGCTGGACGCCACCGGCGTGTTCGCCGCCGCGGCCAGGGAGGAGGGGGTGGCGCGCGTCGTCGAGGTGTCGCAGCTCGACGCGTCCCCCGGGGCCCTGACGCCGCGGATGCGCCGGCACTGGGTGGCGGAGCAGGTGTTCGACTGGGCCGGGGTGGGAGCGGTGCACCTGCGGGCCGCGGTCTTCTTCGAGAACCTGTCCGTCGCCGCCTCGGGCGGCACGCTGGCGCTCCCGCTGGGGCCGCGCGACACGCGGATCCCGCTGGTGGCGGGCGAGGACGTGGCCAGGGTCGCCGCCGGGCTGCTGCTCGAACCCGGACCCGCCGACCCGGTGTGCCTGGTGACGGGGCAGATGGCGACGATCGGCGAGGCGGCGGACGCGCTCGGGCTCTCGTACGCGGATCTGCCGCCCGAGGAGTGGGAGGCGCGGGCGCTGGGCGCCTACGGTGACCCGTACACGGTCGAGCACCTGACACACCTTTGGGCGATCTTCCGCCTCATCGGCTCCGGCGACCACCCGCTCTACCGGGTCACCGAGAGCATCGAGCGCTACGGCGGCCGCCCGCCCATGACGCTGCACGAATGGGGAAACCCCCGGCCGAGGAGCGGCCGGGGGTTCCGTGCGGGCGGGGATCAGCCGGTGTAGCCGACCGCCGACCAGTCGTAGAACTTGTAGCCGCGAGCGCCGAAGTTGGCGAGCGTCTTCTTCGTGGCCCAGATCTCCGGACGCTGGTACAGCGGGATGGTGTGCACCAGGTCCCAGATCATCTTGTCGGCGGCGTTCGCCAGCTCGTAGGCCTTGGTCTGGTCCGTCTCGTTCCCCACGGCCTCGATGGCCTTGTCGAGCTCAGGGTCGTTGCTCTTGGGGAAGTTACTCTCGGAGCCGGTCTTGTAGATCTGCGGCAGGCCACCGAGCGGCAGCGGCGTGCCGATCCACGTGAACGGCACCAGGTCGAAGTCGCCCTTGATGATGTAGTCGGTGAAGAACTTGTCGACGGGGACCGGTCGGACCGTGAGCTTGACCCCGGCCTCCTTGAGCATGGCCTGCGTGAGCTCGCCCTCGGTCTTCGCGACGGGAGTGTCCGTCGGGATGACGAAGGTCAGGTCCAGCTCCTTGCCGTCCTTCTTGCGGTAGTCGCCCTCCTGCTTCCAACCGGCCGCGTCCAGCATCTGCTTGGCCTTGTCCAGGTTGTACTTGCCGATGTCGCCGGAGTTGTCGACGTAGGCCTTGTGGTTGTTCATGAAGACGTGGTTGCCGAGCGTCTGCAGCGGCCAGTCCATGTCCTTCAGGTCCGACTGCGTGATCACGTCACGGTTGATCGCGTACGCGACGGCCTGGCGGACGGACTTGTCCTTCAGGTTGGCGCTCTGGTTGTTGACCGTGATGTGCCGCCAGTTGGGGCTGAGCGCCTTGCGGATGTCCGAGTTGGGGACTTCCTTGGCGCGCTTCAGGTCGGCGGGAGCGCCGGCCGCGATGTCCGTGGCGTCGAGCTCGCCGTTGGCGAAAGCGTTCACCGCGGCGGAGGGGTCGCTGATCGTCCGGTAGATGAGCTTGTCGAGCTTGGTCTTCTTGCCCCACCACTTGTCGTCACGCACGAGGGTGAGCGTCTTGGTGCCCTCGTCGATCTTCTCGACCTTGAAGGGACCCGCGGTGACCGGGATCTTCTGCTTGTAGTCGTTCTCGTACTTGTCCGCGTCGAGCATGTGCGCGGCGGGCAGAAGGTGGTTGGTGGTCCGGTTGAACAGGCCCTGCCATTCCAGGTACGGCTTGGCGAAGGTGACGATGGCGACCTTGTCGGAGTCACCCTTGGTGACCGACTCGATCTTGTCCCAACCGTCCGTGGAAGCCGGCTTGTACTTCTTGTCCTTACCGTTGTTGATCTTCCACGCGGCCTCGAGGTCCTTCCACGTGATCGGCGTGCCGTCCGACCAGTTGGCCTTGTCGTTGAGCGTGTAGGTCACGACCTGCTTGCCCGACGACATGTCGTTCTTCACGTCGGTCACGTAGTCCGGGTTCGGCGTGAAGTTGGCCTTGTCGTCGGACAACATCAGCTGCGGCATGATCGGGTCGAGCATGTCCGCGGTGTCGGCCTGGTTGCCGTCGACGTGGTTGATGTTCCACTGGGTGGGCCACTGCCCGATGGGGAGGGTCAGCGTGCCGCCGTCCTTGACCTGGTCGTAGGCGACCGGGTTGATGGTGATCGACGGGGTCTCCGCCATCTGCTGCTGAGCCTGCTGCGACTGCTCGGCACTCGGCTTCTTGGCTGCACCGCCACCTCCGCCACAGGCCGCGACGGCCATGGCCAGGACCGCGATGCCCGCAGCCGCACGGTAACGAACCTTCACTTTTCCTCCTGATCGTCCGAGGCCGTGATGACCTCGATCTCCTCCGCGTAGTGGCAGGCGGCGCCGTGATCCACAGCGTTCGCGAGCCGAGCAACCGAGGGCTCTTCGTCCACACACCGCCGTCGCTCCGCCTCGCTGAGCAGGGCGAACTTGGGGCAGCGAGTACGGAACCGGCATCCCGATGGCGGGTCGGCCGGGCTGGGCAGGTCGCCTTCGAGCAGGATCCGCTTCCGGGTTCGCTCCATTTCGGGGTCCGGCAGCGGGATCGCCGACAGCAGTGCCTGCGTGTAGGGGTGGGCTGGATGGTCGTAGACGTCCTCGACCGTGCCGATCTCGGCGATCCTGCCGAGGTACATGACGGCGACCCGGTCGGCCAGGTGCCTGACCACCGCCAGGTCGTGGGCCACGAACAGGTACGACAGCCCCAGCCGGTTCTTCAGCTCCTCCAGCAGGTTGATCACACCCGCCTGGATGGAGACGTCGAGTGCCGACACCGGCTCGTCCAGCACCAGCAGCTTCGGCTCCAGCGCGAGCGCGCGGGCGATGCCGATGCGCTGGCGCTGGCCGCCGGAGAACTGCTGGGGATAGCGGTCGGCGTGCTCCGGCGACAGCCCGACCAATTGGAGCAGCTCGGCGACCCGGGCGTCCACGTTCTTCCGGCCGTGCGCGCGCAGCGGCTCGGCGATGATGGCGCTGACCGGCATGCGCGGGTCCAGGGCGGCCATCGGGTCCTGGAAGACGATCTGCAGGTCGCGCCTGAGCGCCTTGCGCCCCCCGGAGTCGATCTTGGCGCTGTCCTTGCCGAGCACCACGACCCGCCCGCCCTGCGGCGGCTGGAGCTGCATGATCTGCTGGAGCGTGGTGGTCTTGCCGCAGCCGGACTCGCCGACCAGCGCCAGCGTCTCGCCCTCGGCGATGTCGAAGCTGATGCCGTCCACCGCGAACACGGTGCCGACGCGGCGCTTGAAGACCGCGCCCTTCATCAGCGGATAGTGCTTGATCATGTCGTCGAGCTCGAGCACCGTGGCGCGCTCGGCGCGCGGCACCCGTACCACGTCACTCGGCGGGATGACCGGCACGGGGAACACGTCGGCCCCGGTCAGGCCCTTGTGCTCGATCTCGTGCGAGCGGATGCACGCCACGTGACGGCCACCGCCGAAGGGGGTCAGCGGCGGCTCCTCGTCGTCGCACATGTCCACCTTCATCGGGCAGCGCGGCGCGAAGGGGCAGCCCGGCGGCAGCGCCGACGGCGAGGGCGGGTTGCCCTCGATGGGCACGAGCGGCCCCTCCTCGCCGTCGATCCTGGGGATCGAGGCGAGCAGACCCATCGTGTACGGCATCCGCGGCCGGTAGTAGATGTCGTCCACCGGCCCCTGCTCGACCGGCTTGCCCGCGTACATGACCAGCACCCGGTCGGCCATGCCCGCGATGACGCCCAGGTCATGGGTGATCATCACGATGCCGGCGCCCGTCTCCCGCTGCGCGGTCTTGAGCACCTCCAGCACCTGCGCCTGGATGGTCACGTCGAGCGCGGTCGTCGGCTCGTCGCAGATCAGCAGGTCGGGGTCGTTGGCGATGGCCATGGCGATCATCGCGCGCTGCCGCATGCCGCCCGAGAACTCGTGCGGGAACGCCTTGGCCCGCAGGTTCGGGTTCGGGATGCCGACCAGGTCGAGCAGCTCGACGGCCCGCTTGGCGGCCTTGTCCTTGCCCATCTTCTGGTGGACGCGCACGGCCTCGGCGATCTGGTCGCCGATCGTGTAGACGGGCGTGAACGCCGACAGCGGATCCTGGAAGATCATGCTGATCGCCTTGCCGCGCACCTTGATCAGCTGGTCCTCGTCCATGCCGAGCAGCTCGCGGTCGTGCAGCTTGACCGAGCCGCTGACCGTGGCGTTGCGCGGCAGCAGGCCCATGACCGCGAGCGAGGTCACGGACTTGCCGGAGCCGGACTCGCCGACGATGCCGAGCACCTCGCCGCGCTCGACCTCGTAGCTGACGCCGCGCACGGCCTCGATGCCGCCGGGGAAGGTGACGGTGAGGTCCTTGACCTCCAAGATGCTCACGAATTGCTCCCCGGGTCGAGTGCGTCACGCAGGCCGTCGCCGATCAGGTTCACGGCGAGCACCATGGCCACCAGCAGGCCGGCCGGGAAGACGAACAGCCATGGATAACCGGTGGCGTTGCGCGAGCCCTCCGCGATCAGCGTGCCGAGCGAGACGTCCGGCGGCTGGATGCCGAAGCCGAAGAAGGACAGCGCCGCCTCGCCGATGATCGCGCCACTGACGTTGAGCGTCGCGTCGATGATCAGCAAGGAGGACAGGTTGGGGACGATGTGCCGGAAGATGATCTTCCAGCGCGGGATGCCCATGTAGACGGCGGCCAGGACGTACTCCCGCTCGCGGAGCGCGAGCGTCATGCTCCGCACCACCCGGGAGGTGATCATCCAGGAGAACGCGGCGAGCAGCACCACGAACCACAGCCAGGTGGCGTCCTTCAGCCTCGGCGAGACGATCGCGATGACCAGGAAGCTCGGGAGAACCAGCAGCAGGTCGACCCACCACATGAGCAGCCGGTCGATCCAGCCGCCGAAATATCCGGCGAACGCGCCCACGACCGCGGCGAGTCCGGTGGCGATCAGGGCGACCAGCAGGCCGATGATGATCGACTTCTGCATGCCGCGCAGCGTGACCGCGTACATGTCCTGGCCGATCGAGGTGGTGCCCCACCAGTGGTCGGCGTCGGGAGCCGACAGGAAGGCCATGAAGTCCTTGTCCGTCCAGTCGTACGAGCCGAAGTAGGGGCCGACGTACGCCAGCAGGACCAGCAGCAACAGGGCGGCGATGCCGTAACGCGCCTGCTTGTTGCGGAACAGGCGCCGCAGGACGACTTTCGAACGCATCTCAGCTCACCCGCACCCGAGGATCGAGGGCCGCGACCAGCACGTCGGACAGGAACGCGGCGAACAGGACGCACACGGCGGTGAAGAAGGTCACCGCGGCGACGGCGTTGACGTCGTTCGAGTTGACCGCCTCGACCAGCCAGGCGCCCATGCCGTGCCAGGCGAAGATCTTCTCGGTGAACGTGGCACCGGTGAACATCGTGCCGAACGCGAAGGCGAAGTACGTGGCGGAGGGGATCAGCGCGGTGCGCAGCGCGTGCTTGGTGAGCGCGGTCCTGCGCCGCAGGCCCTTGGCCATCGCCGTGCGGACGAAGTCCTGACCCAGCACGTCGAGCATCATGTTGCGCTGGATGCGGCTGTAGAACGCGATCGAACCGAGGCTGAGCGAGATCGTGGGGAGGATCAGGTGGTTCAGCCGGTTGAGGAACAGGTCCCAGCCCGCCAGCTTCGGGTTGTACTCGCCGGTGTACTCGATCAGCGTGAACCCGAGCCCGTCGTTGAGGCTGTACGTCGCGATGGCCAGCACCGTGGCCAGCACGAACACCGGAATCGCCATGATCACGAAAGAGCTGACGCCTATTAACCGGTCGCTGAACTTGTACTGCTTCACCGCCGAGATCGCACCCAACGCCACCCCCACGGCGAAGCCCACCAGCGTGCCGATGAGCAGCAGCCGGAGGCTGACGAAGATCCGGCGGCCCATCTCGTCATTGACCGAGCCGCCGTTCCAGGTCTTGCCGAAGTCGCCCGTGATGACGCCCTTCGCCCAGGTCCCGTACCGCACGAGCACCGGGACCTTGTCGTTCATGTTGTAGGCGTCCAGCGTGGAGTCGATCACCGACTCGGCGATGGGAGGTTGGCGGGCCTGATACGCGGCTCGCGGGTTCATGGTGGTGGCCGCGAGCATGTACGCGAGACTCGCCGCGATGGCGACCAAGACCACATTTATTGCCAACCTGCGGAGCAGGTACTTGCCCATTACTCTCCGTTCGCGCTGACGGGGGGCGCGCACCTCCGGGCCGGAGTGGCGTCCCCGCAACGAAAACCCGTCTCGCGGTGCAAAAACCACTTGCCACGAGATGGCGATCAACGCGCAGAATATAAGCAAAGATGTAACAGTCAGAAACCGTCCGACATAACGGTAAGGTCACTCGCAATAGATCGACAAGACCGGAACGGTCACTTACCACACCCCATCTGACCTGCGGAAACGTCCCATTTTAGACGGATTTTTCGGGATCCATCCGGGGGGTTGTGTCACGAAACCCGGACATAAATTGGCGACTACGCAAAGTGATCCACTTCACGTTGATCTCATCGTCAAGTGAGTTCGGACACCATCTTGACGACACCCCCCGCACCCCCGCTCGGGCGCTCCCCCGGCCCTCCGCCGCCGGCACCCCACCGACGAAGGCCCGTACGAGGCATGACGAGGCCGGTCAGCGAGGGGGCGCCACCGTCCCGCGGCCCGCGAAAAACCGGCCCGGGGCACCGGAAAAGGTCACCGTGGGCACCGGTTTACTCACCGAGAGAATTCGCAGTGCTGTGTCGAGTTGACGCCCTTTACAGCACCCCGGTCGCGAGGGATCATCTCTCTAGAGAGCTTGAGTCTGATTAGGCTGGACAGCCGGTTAGAGGGGCCTCTTGTCGGAAATTGTTGACCACGACCCCATTATCTCCCTCGCCTCTCCCGAACTCCTTGCCGACCCCTATCCCTGGTACGAAATCCTCCGCCGGGAACGACCCACCTTTTTCTACGACCGACTTAACTCCTGGATTTTCAGCCGGTACGACGATTGCGTCTCCGTGCTGAAGGACAGCGCGAACTTCGCCGCCGACTGGCGCCGCGTCGGTGAGACGATGCCGCCGCGGGCGATCAACATGCTGACCCTGGACCCGCCGGAGCACACCGTGGTCCGCCGGTTCTTCATGGAGGCGCTGCGCGAGCAGGACCACCCGGCCCTGGAGCAGATGATCGCGCAGCACACGACCGAGCTGCTGGCCGGTCTCGCGCGCCGCCCGTCGTTCGAGTTCCTCACGGAATTCGCCGAACCGCTGGCGCTGTCGACGACCTCCGCGTATCTGGGCGTGCCGATGCCGGATCCGGCCTGGGCCGGCCGGGCCGCCCGGGACATCGTCGCGGGGATGGACGCCGGGCTGTGGCCCGAGCGGGCGCGGCCCGTAATGGCCGCGCAGGAAGAGCTGGCCGTGCTGGTCGAGGGCTGGCTCGCCGATCCGCCGCCCTCCGGCGTCGTCGGCGCCATCGCGCGGCGGGCGGCCGGCAGCGGCGTGGACCCGGACATCGTCGCCAACACCGTGCGGGGGCTGCTGTTCAGCGGCTACAGCTCCGGCAGCAAGCTGCTCGGGCTGGTGGCGATCGCCCTGCTGCACCAGCGGGCCGGCGAGCTGGAGCGGTTCGGCGAGGCCGACACCGCACGCGCGGTGGACGAGCTGGTCCGCTACGCCTCCCCGATCCAGGCGGTCGCCCGCGCGTGCGTGCGCGACACCGAGGTGGGCGGGACCACGGTGCGCGCGGGACAGGCTGTCACCCTGTTCCTGGGCGCGGCGAACCGGGATCCCGCGCGGTTCCCCGACCCGGACACGGTGCGGCTGGACCGCCATCCCAATCCGCATCTCGGCTTCGGCCGGGGCCCGAAGTCCTGCCTCGGCTCCCCCTTTACAGCCATCTTCACCCGGGTGGTGCTCCGCGTCCTCGCGGAGCGTTATCCGGACATCCGGGCGCTCGGCGCGCCGACGTATTTCCCGAACCTGACCGCCCGCAGCATTGAGCGTTTCGACGTTGCCCTTCGGTGAAGGAGGTTTATGTGCTGAAGGTCGTCGGAGCATCGTTCGGGCGGACCGGGACCTCTTCGGTCCGATTAGCGCTGGAGACCCTCGGATTCGGCCCCTGCCATTACATGAAAGAGCTTTTCGCCGCCCCCGCGCATGCCCGGGAATGGCTCCGCGTCGCCGACGGCGGAAAACCCGACTGGAAACGGCTGCTCAATGGTTTCACCTCGACGATCGCCTGGCCGGCGGCATTCTACTGGCGGGAGCTGGCCGTCGCCTTTCCCGAGGCGAAGGTCCTGCTGATCGTGCGGGATCCGGCCTCGTGGTACGCCAGCATGAGCCGCACCCTGTACCGCACCAGGCCCGCCGGCCAGGAGACGGCCGTCCGGGACCAGGTCATCGAGAAGATCGTCTGGCAGGGGACGTTCTCCGGGCGGTTCGAGGACCGCGACCACGCCATGGGCGTCTACCGGGCCCATCTGGACGAGGTTCGCGCGGCAGTGCCGTCCGGACGGCTCGTCGAGGTCGAGCCGTCGCATGGCTGGGAGCCGCTCTGCGCGGCCCTGGGAGTCGACGTGCCGGACCAGCCCTTCCCCGTGGCGAACACCACTGGCGACTATCTGCGCCGCGCCGAGCAGGCCGGGGTGCTCCCGCCACGATGAAAAAGGACAGGTAAGTGGCGCTCACCGTTTCATCCACCGCCGACCCGTACGGAGTGGCGGCAGCGCACTGGGACCACCTGCACGTGGGCCCGCGATCGGCCGCGCTCGTCTCCTTCTTCGCCGACCTGGCCCCGCCCGGCGGGCACGCGCTGGAGATCGGCCCGGGTACCGGCCGGATGACCCTGGCGGTGGCCGAGCGCGCGGCGAGCGTGCACTGCCTGGAGCCCTCCCCCGGGATGCGGGCGGTGCTCATGACCAAGCTGGCCGCGCGGCCGGACCTGCGGGACCGGGTGACCGTGCTGGCCGGCGCCGCGCCGGACTTCCCTCTCGACCGGCGCTTCGACTACGTCTACCTGGCCGCCGTGCTGCAGGACGTGCCGCCGCGGGCGCGCCGGCCGCTCTTCGCCGGCTTGGCCGAGCACCTCGCGCCGGGTGGCGTGCTGGCCATGGACATGGTGACGGACGAGGCCGTACCCGACCATCCCGAGCGTGAGACGCGCGGCGCGCACCAGGGAGAGTGCCGCTACACCCTGTCGTCGGCCGTCCGGCCGCTCGGCCCCGACCTGGCCGGAGTGCGGCGCGTCTACCGCACCTACCACCGCGACACCCTGGTGGCCACCGAGACCGTGGAATGCGACTACCACCTCCATCGGCCCGCCGACGTGCTCGCCGACCTGCGCGCGGCCGGCCTGACCGCCGTGGGCGGCTCGGCCGTCGCCGACGAGGTGACCCCGCTCGACGACAAGGGCACGCTGATCGCCCGGCTCTGAGCTCGAGGCCCACCGTGGACGTCCCGCGGCCACCTGCCAGGTTGCCGGGCGCCGTTCGGGCCTCGGAACCGTCCGCCGGACCTCGGCGGACGGCAGCGGCGAGTCAAGGAGGTGCGCCATGCGGTACTGGTACTGATCACTCACACCGTGGCCTGATCCTGCGCGATCAGGCCACGGCCTGGCCCTGGCAACGACACGAACGGGGGGTCATCCGATGCTCCAGTCCCACGACACCGAGGTGCTGGTCGTCGGGGGCGGCCTGACCGGGCTGTCCTGCGCGCTGTTCCTGGCCCGGCACGGCGTACGGTGCACGCTCGTCGAGCGCCACCCCGACCTGCTGAGCCACCCCAGGCAGCGCAGCCTGGTCCCGCGCCTCATGGAGATCTACCGGCAGGTCGGTCTGGAGTCCCGGATCCGGGAGAACCGGGTGGATTTCGCGAGCTCCGCGGAATACGTGGCCATCCGCGCGGAGACGCTGGCCGGCGCCCGGCACCTCCCCGTGGACCAGCAGGACGACGCCGCGCGAACCGCCGCCTTCAGCCCCTGCTCGGGCACCCCCATCGATCAGAACCGGGTGGAGGATCTGCTGCGGACCCGGGCGCGCGAGTTCGGCGCGCGGATCAGGTTCGGCACCGAGGTACGCGGCCTCACCCAGCACGAGGACGGGGTGGAGGCGCACCTGCGCGATCTCGACGGCACCGGGCATCGGCTCCTGGCCCGATACGTCGTCGCGGCCGACGGCGGGCGCAGCTCGGTCCGGGACGGGCTCGGCATCCCGATGGAGGGGCCGGTCGACTTCTTCCGCCTGCTGACGCTCATGGTCGAGGCCGACCTCCGTCCCGCGCTGGCCGGCCGTACCGTGCACATGGCCTTCCTCGAACGGCCCCGGCCGCGGACGTACCTGATGGCGCTGGACCGGACCGGTCAGCGGTGGGTCTTCGGCACCACGGACGATCCGGACGGCGCCGAGCCGGACGAGGACGAATGCGTCGAGCTGGTACGCGCCGCCGCCGGCCTGCCGGAGGCACGGGTGAGGCTCCGGCCGCAGATACCCGGCACCGCCAGGACCGTCCTGCGCTTCGAGGTCGGCGCGGCCGTGGCGGCCGCCTACCGGAAGGGGCGGGTGTTCCTGATCGGCGACGCGGCGCACCTGATGCCGCCGACCGGGGGATTCGGCGGTGTCGTGGGCGTGGAGGACGCGCACAACCTGGCCTGGAAGCTGGCCGCCGTCGTCCATGGTCACGCCGGGGAACGGCTGCTCGACACGTACGAGGACGAGCGCCGCCCGGTCGCGGAGTTCGCCCTGCGGCAGGCGCTCGCGCGCTACCGGTCCCGCCTGGAACGGCTACCCGCGACCGATGAGGTGCCGGTGGACCGCTCGACCGTGATGATGGGGCACCGCTACCGGTCGACGGCGGTGATCGGCGGCGCGAGCGGGGTGACCGCGCCGGTGGAGGTCTCCGGCCTGTGCGGAGAGCCCGGCACCAGGGCTCCGCACCTCCCGCTCGCCGGCTCCGGCGAGCGATCCACCATCGACCTGTACGGTGACCGCTTCGTCCTGCTGACCGGCCACGACGGCCAGGACTGGGTGACGGCGGCGGGCAAGCTGCCCATGCCGGTGACCGCCCGGCGGCTGGAGACCGACGGCGCGGCGGCGGCTCGGCACGGCCTCGGGCCGAGAGGGGCGCTGCTGGTGCGGCCGGACGGGTTCGTGGCCTGGCGCAGCCCGGGACCGGCCGCGGATCCCGCCGCGCAACTGCTCGCGGCGCTCACCGCCATCCTGTCCGCGCCGCCCCCGACATAGGCATGATCACGGCATCCACTTGCCGCCCGCGACGTCGATCGTGAGCCCGGTGAGCCAGGACGAGGCGTCGGAGGCGAGGAAGGCCGTCACGTTCGCGACGTCGAGCGGGGTGCCGAGCCGTCCGAGCGGGTGCTCGGCCAGCATGCGCTCCTGATACTCCTGCGGCATGCGCTCCGCCAGCCGGTCCGTCATGATCGTCGAAGGCGCGATCGAGTTTACCCGGATGCCGGTGGGGCCGAGCTCGTGCGCCAGTTGCCTGGTCAGCGCGATGATCCCGGCCTTGGCCACCGTGTAGGCCACGGAGGCGGAGGTCGCGGTACGGGCCGCCAGCGACGACATCGTGATGATGGACCCGCTGCGCCGCTCTCTCATGCGCGGCAGGAACCCCTTGATCACCAGGAACGTCGAGGTGAGGTTGGCGTGCATGGTGGCGTGCCAGTCCTCCTCGCTCGTCTGGTCGATCGGCCGCGGGATCCCGGTCCCGCCACCCGCGAAGATCGCCAGCACGTCCACGGGTCCGATCCTGCGCTCGACCTCCACCCGCATCTCCTCGACGGCGGCGAAGTCGGTGGTGTCGGCGGCGACGCCGAGCGCCCCGCCGCCGATGCTCTTCACGGCCGCCTCGATCGCGGCGGGGTCGCGCCCGTTCACGACCACCCGCATGCCCTGCTCGGCCAGCACCCGGGCGGTCTCCCGCCCGATCCCCCCGGAGCCGCCGGTGACCAGCGCTACCTTGCCCTGCAGATCCGGATACATCATGACTCCCACTCCCTCGCCAACTCGCGGCCGTTCCCTTGCGAGTCAACGTTGCCCTGTGCGGAGGGCTCGGTACATCAGGCGCGAGGGGCGTTTCCCGCTGCGCCCGTGGGCGTGTGCCAGGGCGCGGTCCGTACTCCGTAGGTCGTACGCGAGGTATGTCAGGGCGGCGGCGTGGAGCACGCAGTCGTCACAGCACCGGTGTGACGTCGGTGTGAACGAAGTCGTCGCCCTTGAAGAGCAGTGGCTCATGACAATCTCTTGCCAGCGCGTAGGAGAAGCAGTCGCCGTAATTCAGCCCAGCTTTGTGCCCACTCCCCCTGCCATAGTCCCAGTAAGCCCGACGGGCGATGCGTGCCTGCTGCACTGTGACAGGCATGATTTCGACCTTCATCCTGCTCAGGAAATCGTCCAGGAGTCGGGAAGCGGCCGGATCGCGCGTACGCTCGACCACGGCGGCTACCTCCAGATACGTCGCGGCCGACATACGGCGCAACACGGCATCTCGGATTGCTTCAGTAAAGGCGGCGGCATCCGGCTCTCCCTTGAGGATCGCGACGATCGCGCTGGTGTCAATGATCACGCGGGGAGCCCCGTCTCGGAGTCATACAGGAAGTCGGTGGACAGGTCCGCATCACCCAATCTCGAGCGGATCTTCGCGGCGAGCGCGAGCAGTTCTTCCGCCATCGTGGCGTCTTCTTCCTCCAGACGCTTGGCAAGCAGACGCTCGCGCCGCTCGCGCAGGGCGGAGATGACGGCGGCGGTCTTGCTCTCTCCCGTGAGCGCGCCGATCTCCGCTGCCAGCCGTTCGGCCTCGGGATTTTTGATGTTCAAGCTCACGACGCCTCCTTCTACCCTGTCCTTACTCAGATTCTACCCTTTCTCCCCTGGGCCTTCAGCTGCGACGGCCAGGAAGTAGTCGTCACCGCCCACCTGGCCACCCTTCAGCGCCACTTCGAGCCCGTCGTATGCAGGATCGTCCGAGGTCAGCACGCATACCGGCGCGCCAGGGGCCAGCGCGGCGACCACGTCCAGGGAGCGGGCGCCGAGCGCGGCCACGACCTGGCCCGAGGTGTCGCCGCCCGCCACCACCAGTCGCCCGACCAGCCCGGCGCGGACGGCCACCGAGGCGATCCGCCCGAGGAGGTCCCCGATGGCCGCGGGGTCCCGGGCCGGGCCGCGGGTCGACTGGACGATCGTGTGGCGCTCCTCCCCCAGGCTCTCCGCCACCTCGGCGAGGAGCCCCGCGAAGGAGCCTGTCGCGCCTCGAAGCCCGCTGAAGGCGTCCAGCACGCGCCACCCCGCCCGCTCGGCCGCGTCGATCTGACGGACGGTGATCGGAGAGCGGCTGCCCGACACGACCAGCACGGGGGCGGCGGGGCCGAGCGGCTCGGGCTCCCGCCGCCGCCCCGCACCGGCCGCCGCCGCGTGGGCGGAGGCGAGGGCATGGCTCAGGCCGCCGGAGCCGACGCAGTACAGCGGCCCGCCCCGGCTTCCCGCGTCGGCGAGCAGGAGGCGGCCGAGCGCGCGGACGTGCTCCTCGGTCTGGGCGTCCGCCACGAAGGCCGCGTCCTCCCCCAGCGCCCGGTACGCCTCCTCCGACGGCGCGGGTGATGCGGGCAGCCAGCCGACCCGCCCCGCGCCCTGCTCGGCCAGGCGGATCCGGAGGTCCGACTCCGAGGCGGGGGTGACCGGGTGGTCGCGCATCGGCGGGTAGCGGTCGAGCCGGTGGACCTCGGCGCCCGAGCGTACGAAATGGTTCGCGAACCACGTGTAACGCCCCAGCTCCGGCTGGGCGGCGAGCACCGGGACCGGGCCCCGCGCCAGCCCTTCACGGTGGAGGGCCGCGATGACCGCCCCGATGCTCCCGTGCGCGGGCGAGGAGTCGAACGTCGAGCAGACCTTGTACTGGATCACCAGCGGCCGCAGCGCCGCCACGGCCTTGAGCACGGGCAGCACCACCGGCACCGGGTCCGCCGACGCCCGGGCGGTGGTGGCGATCCCGATGACGTCGTACGCGTCGTCCAGACGGCCGGCGTCGGTGACCAGGGAGCCGGTCAACCCCAACCGCCTGAACTGCCACAACGCGTCGGTCGCCCCCGTAAAGTCGTCCGCGACGAAGGCGAACGACGTCACGGCCACCTCACCCCTTTCAGCCTCACTTCCGGATCACCCCGCCGAAGTACGTCAGCGCCGCGCGCAGCTCCGGCTCGTCCACCTCGTCCAGCGGCACGCCCGCCACGGAGGCCGCCCAGGCCTGGCGCATGCTGGTGATCCCCGCGGCCGGACCGTCCGGGTGGCCGAGCACGCCGCCCCCGGCCAGCACCAGCAGGTCGGTGGTCCCCGTGCGGGCCAGGGCGACGGGCGCGGTGCCGGCCCACTGGGCGGACGACAGCACCGGCAGGCAGGGGAAGCCGCCGAGCAGCGGCTCCCGGACCGCCGCCACCGTGGCGGCGACCTCGTCGTCCGTGACGTAGAACTTGCTGTGGAACCCGCCGCAGTGCAGCTGGTCGACCCCGGCCAGCCGGGCCAGCTTCTGGTACGCCACGTGCCCCATCCCGAGCCCCGGGTGGCGGGCCAGCGCCCCGATGCCGGTGACGTGGCCGTGGATCGGCACCCTGGCGTGCCGGCGCAGCATGGCGACGGCCGGGAAGCCGACGACGTTGAGGTTGACCATCACGCACGTGCCGCCGGCGGCCACCACCAGGTCGTGGTTGCGCAGCATCCGGTCGGGCTCGTCGCTGATGTTGAACGCGTACATCGGCCGCCGCCCGGTCCGCCGCTCCACCTCGTCGAGTGCGGCCGTCACCGCGCGGATCCGCTCGGGGAGCGGGGCCGGCGGGCAGTCGGCGTTCACCTCGTCGTCCTTGATGAAGTCGGCTCCGGCCAGGCCGAGCTCGCGCACCAGGTCCACGTAGTCGGCGGGGCGCAGCCCGACGTTCGGCTTGACGATGGTGCCGATCAGCACGCCTTCGGGACGGGCGACCAGCCGCCGGGTGCCCTCGACGGCGAACCCCGCCGGCAGGTACGCCGCCCCGAAGGCGTCGGGCAGCTCCAGGTCCACCAGCTTGAGCCCGGCCAGCTCGCGCAGCTCGTAGAGGTTGCCCGCGACCACCGGGAGCAGGTTCGTGAGCGAGGGACCGGTGTTCGCCAGCGGGAAGCCGATCCTGACCAGGGCCGCCGTCAGGGGCCCGTCCCCGATCGCGCCCGGCAGGGGCTCGGAGCCGGGCGGGGTCTCCGTGATGGACAGCACCACGGCGCTGTGGCGGGCGCGTAACTCGTCGGTCTCGCCGCGCACGCTGACGAAGGTGCCGGTGCTCTGCTCCCCCGCGATCGCGCTCACGGCCTGCTCCAGCGGGAGGCGGGTGAGCACCCGGTACGTCGCGACCGTGAGCTCGCCGCTCACAGCACGGCCGCCAGGTGCTCCATGGCGAGCGGCGGGCTGGCGAGGATCGGGACCGGGGCCTCGACCGTACCGGCCACGCGGGCCATCGACGCCTGGGCCAGCACGATCACGTCCACCTCCGCGGCCAGCGCGGCCAGCGCATCGGCCACCCGCGCGTCGTGCGTGGCGGCGTCCCCGCCCATCAGGGCCTCGAACGCCCCCTCGCACACCCTGGCCGTCAGCGAGACCTCCTTGTCCGAGGCGGCCGCGCGACGGCGTACCAGGTCGGCGGTGGGTTCGAGGGTGGTGGACAGGGTGGCGAGCACGCCGATCCGGCGGCCGAGGGCGACGGCACGGTCGGCCATCGGCCGGTCCACCCGGGTCACCGGCACGCCCGTCAGCGGCTCGGCGGCCTCCACGGCGGCGCCGATCGACGAGCACGTCACCAGGATGTGGTCGGCCCCGGCCGCCTCCGCGGAGCCGATGTGGCCGGCCACGCGGCGGGCGGTCCGCGGGGTGAGCCGGCCGGCGGCGATGGTGTTCTTGATCAGGCTGTCGTCGACGATGTTGAAGGTCTCGACTCCCGGCAGGTGCTCGGCGCACAGCTTGGCGAACACGTCGACCAGGGTCGCGGAGGTGTGGATCAGTCCCAGCCTCTTCGTCATGAGCCTCACTTCATCAGATGAAATGTCATCTTCATCGGATGAAATGCTATGAAAAATCAGGCGGGAGCGGTAGCGTCCGGAGCGTGGCAATCGATCCCAAGCGGGACAGGCACGCCCAGGTGGTCCAGGCCCTCGGCCCCCGCATCGTCACGGGCGAGCTCGCTCCCGGCACGTCCATCCCGATCGAGGAGGACCTGGTGGGCGAGCTGGGCATCGGCCGCTCCGCGGTCCGGGAGGGCGTGAAGGTCCTGGCCGGCAAGGGCCTGCTGGAGACCAGGCGGAGCGCGGGCACCAGGGTGCGCCCGCGCGAGTCCTGGAACCTGCTCGACCCCGATGTCCTGAGCTGGCGGTTCGAGCCCGAGCCGCGCCCCCGGGACATCCAGATGCTGGCCGACCTGCGGGTCGCGCTGGAGCCTGGCGCCGCCAGGGTGGCGGCCGAGCGGGCGGACGCGGTCGCGGTGCGGCGCATCGACGAGGCCCTGGCCGCGCTGTACGCCACAGCCGACGACCCCGAACCCTTCATCGAGGCCGACCTGGCCTTCCACAAGGCGGTGTTCGCCGCGGCGGACAACGACCTGCTGCTCTACATCTACGACATGATCAGCATCGCCCTGCGCTCCGTCCGGCAGGTGCACACCCGTTCGGTCGCGCACAACAAGGAAACGCTGCCCGGCCACGAGCGCGTGGCGCTGGCGATCAGGCGACGGCACCACCGCAAGGCCGAGGAGGCCATGCGCGAGGTGGTCGAGGTCGCCCGCGCCGACGCCGAGCAGCACGTACGCCTCTGCTGCTAGCTATCTCCAGCAAGAAAGAGCTGACTTTGGACGTCCTCATCGACGTGGACGGCCCCGTGGCCGTCGTCACCCTCAACAGACCCGCCAAGCTCAACGCGATCACCCCTGACATGGCCGCCGCGCTGCGTGCCTGCCTGGGCCGGGTGGACGCCGACCCCGCCATCCGGGTCGCGGTGCTCACGGGCGCGGGCGAGCGCTCGTTCTGCGTCGGCAGCGACATCCGCGAGCTGGACGAGTACGCCACGCCGTGGGAGTTCCGCAACCGCGGCGACTACGGCGACGCGGTCCGCGCCCTGCGCAAGCCGATCATCGCGGCCGTCAACGGCTACGCCTACGGCGGCGGCCTGGAGCTGGCCATGGCCTGCGACATCCGCCTGGCGGCCGAGACGGCGACGTTCGCCGCGCCGGAGATCAAGCTCGGCTGGATCGGCGGCAGCGGCCAGTCGGCGCTGCTGGCCCACTCCGTCGGGCCCGGCAACGCCGCCACGATGCTGCTCACCGGCGACCCCATAGACGCCGCCCGCGCTCAGAGCTGGGGGCTGGTCACCGACGTGTTCCCGCAGGAGAAGCTGGTGCCGGCGGCTCTCGAACTGGCCGCGACGATCGCCAAGCGGCCGCCGATCGCCGCGCAGACCGCCAAGGCCAACCTCAAGGCGGCCTATTCGATGCCGCTCGACCAGGCCATCCAGTACGAGCGCGACCTGCAGACCGTCTGCTTCGCCACGGAGGACGCGGCCGAGGGCCGGGCCGCCTTCGCCGGGCGCCGCGAGCCCGTCTTCGAGGGGCGCTGATGGGCGTCCTGGACGGCTACCGCGTGGTCGATCTGTCCATCGCCATGGCGGGCCCGCTGGCCGCCATGCGGCTGGGCGACCTGGGCGCGGACGTGGTCAAGGTGGAGCCGGTGACCGGCGAGTGGCAGCGGCACGCCCCGGCGGGCGGGGCGACGGGGAACCAGGTGAACGCCTCGTTCCTGTCCCTCAACCGCAACAAGCGCAGCCTCGCCGTCAATCTCAAGTCCGACGAGGGCCGCGCCATCGTGCACAAGCTCGCCGCGACGGCGGACGTGTTCCTGCAGAACTACCGCGCCGGCGTGGCCGAGCGGCTCGGCATGGACTACGACACGATCCGCGCCATCAACCCGGGCATCGTGTACGTCTCCATGTCCGGGTACGGCGAGACGGGCCCGTACGTGTCGAGACCCGGCCAGGACCTGCTCCTGCAGGCCATGAGCGGCGCCATGCTGAGCACCGGCCGCGACGGCGACCCGCCCGCGCCCGCCGGCACGTACGCCATCGACGCCATCACCGCCTACAGCGCCTTCGAGGGCGCGCTGGCCGCGCTGCTGCACCGCGAGCGGACCGGCGAGGGCCAGCGGGTGAGCGTCAACATGCTGGACGCGGCCGTCGCCGTGCAGATGCAGGAGCTGTCGATCTTCACGGTCGGCGGCGTGCCGCAGCGGCGCGGGCACGAGCCGCACGGCCACACCTACATCCGCGCGCCGTACGGGGTGTTCGCCACCAAGGACGGCTACCTCGCGCTCGGGATGCCCAGGCTGGACGCGCTCGCGGTCGCGCTCGACCTGCCGGAGCTGGCCGCCATGGACGGCGACGCCGACGGCCACACCAGGCGCGACGAGATCACCGCGATGGTCGCCGGGCGGCTGCCGGAGCGGACGACGGCCGAGTGGCTGGAGATCTGCGCCCGCCACGACCTGTGGGCGGGCCCGGTGTACGGGTACGCGGAGCTGGTGGCGGACCCGCAGGTCAAGCACAACGGCTCGTTCGTCACGTACGAGCACCGCACCGAGGGCACGGTCACCACGCCCGGCTTCCCCTACGGCTTCAGCGCCACCCCGCCGCGGGTGCGCCGGGGCGCGCCGCTGGTCGGCGAGCACACGAGGGAGCTGCTGGAGGAGCTCGGCTACCCGCCGGAGCGCACGGCCGAGCTGGTGGCGGAGGGCGTGCTGGCATGCGAGGACTGACCTGGGACCATCCCCGGGGGTACGCGCCGCTGGACGAGCTGACCCGGCTCGACCTGGCAGGGGACAACCCCTACGGGGACGTGCCGGAGCCGATCGAGTGGGACCGGCAGCCCCTGGAGGGGTTCGAGTCGGAGCCGATCGCGAAGTTGTGCGAGACGTACGACGTGCTCGTGATCGACCATCCCGGGCTGGGCGCGGCCATGGACGCGCTGGTGCCGATGGACGAACTGTTCGACGAGCCGGTGGAGACGCGGTTCGTCGGCAGGAGCTACGAGAGCTACCACCTGGAGGGCCGCCAGTGGGCGCTGCCGCTCGACGCGGCCACCCAGGTGAGCGCGGCCGGGCCCGGCGTCGAGGTGCCGAGGACGTGGCCGGAGATGGCGGAGTTCGCGCGGGACGCGCGGATGGCGCTGTGCCTGGGCGGGCCGCACGCGTTCCTCATGTTCTGCGCGCTGTGCTCGGGTGACTTCCTCGACGAGGCGGCCGGGGAGCGGGCGCTGGAGCTCATGTCGGAGCTGCTCGCGCGGGCCGACCGCGACGTGTCGCTGCTCAACCCGATCGGCGTGCTCGACACCATGACGGCCGGCGGGGTGGACTTCTGCCCCCTTCTGTACGGCTACGTGACCTACCCTCTGACCTTCTCGGACGCCCCCGCCTGGCCGGGCGAGCCGCCCGGGAGCGTGCTCGGCGGCACCGGGCTCGTGGTCTCCAGGCGGCGCGTCGGCTCGATCCGCGAAGCCGTCCGCGCCCACCTGCGCCGCCTGGTGTCGGAGCCCGTGCAGACGAAGCTGTTCCCGGCCACCGGCGGGCAGCCCGCGGCCCGTTCCGCCTGGCAGGGCGACCCCACGCTCGCCACCCTGGAGGCCGCCTGGATCAGGCCGCGCTTCCCCGGCTACATCGCTTTGCAGGAGCGGTCGTCCGCGCTGGTCCGCGACGGGCTGCTCGCCCGCGTCCGGCCCCGCGACCTGCTCAGGGACCTGCACAAGGAATGGAGGCAGACATGACCACGGCGCTCGTGACAGGCGCCGCCGGAGCGCTCGGCAGGGCGATCGTCCGCCGGCTGGCCGCCGACGGCCACCAGGTGGCGGCGCTCGACCTCGACGCCGGCTCCCTCGAAGGCGCGCTCAACCTGAAGGTGGACCTGCGCGACCCGGCCGCGATCGAGTCCGCGTTCGCCGAGACGGCCGCGCGGCTCGGCCCGGTCGGCATCCTCGTCAACAACGCGGCGATCTACCCCGCCAGGCCGTTCCTGGAGGTGCCGCTGGCCGAGTACGAGGACGTGCACGCGGTCAACCAGCGGGCCTACTGGCTGGCCGCCCAGCACGCGGCCGGGCAGATGACCTCGGGCGGCGCGATCGTCAACATCGCCTCGATCACCATGCACGGCGGCTGGTCCGACCTGGCCGCGTACGTGGCCACCAAGGGCGCGGCGGCGGCGCTGACCAGGGCGCTGGCCCGCGAGCTGGGACCGCGGGAGATCCGGGTCAACTGCGTCTCGCCGGGCGCGTTCCCGACGGCGGCCGAGAAGATCCACGAGGACCCCGAGGCGTACAACCGGTTCGTCCTGGAGCGGCAGTCGCTCCAGCGGCGCGGGACGCCCGACGAGCTGGCGGCCGTGGTGTCGTTCCTCGCGGGCCCGGACGCGTCGTTCGTCACGGGCCAGACCATCGAAGTCAACGGAGGGTGGGTGATGGCATGACGCCGGACCGCAGGCGGCTGGCCGAGCTGACCGGGGACCTGAGCGCGGCCGGCGGGGTCCGGCTGGTGACGCTCGGGGACGGGGTCGAGCGGGGCATCAGGACGCTGGAGTTCCGTACCGGCTCGGGGCTGGCGTTCGACGTGCTGGTGGACAGGTGCATGGACATCGGGCACGCCGAGCACGCCGGGCGCTCGTTCGGCTGGCGCTCCCCCACCGGCTTCCGCCACCCCGGGCTGCACGAGAACGCCGACGAGGACGGGCTGTCCTGGCTGCGCTCGTTCTCCGGGCTCATCGTCACGGCCGGGCTCGACCACACGCTGTTCGGGGGCGAGGTGCCCGCCGGCACCTACCGCTACCCGCCCCGGCAGTCGGTGCGGCACGGGCTGCACGGCCGCGCGGGCAACCTCCCGGCTCGGCTCACCGGATACGGCGAGCGCTGGGACGGCGACCGCTGCGTGCTGTGGGCCGAGGGCGAGGTGCGCCAGGCCGCGGTGTTCGCCGAGAACCTGCGCCTGGTCCGCCGCATCGAGGCCGACCTGGGCGGCGACGAGATCAGGCTCGTCGACACCGTCACCAACGCCGGGTTCGAGCCGGCGCCGCACATGTTCCTGTACCACATCAACCTGGGCTGGCCGCTGCTCGACGAGGGTGCCCGGCTGGAGGCCGACATCCGCGAGACGCTCTGGCAGAGCGACAGCGTGGCCGAGCAGAAGGCCGACCACGTGACCTTCCCGGGGCCGGTGCCGGGGTTCGTGGAGCAGGTGTACGAGCACGCGCTCAACCTGGGCACGGACGGGCTGCACCGGGTGGCGGTGGCCAACGACCGGCTCGGGATGAAGGTCACCGTGGAGTGGCGGGCGGAGGAGTTCCCGTACTTCTTCGAGTGGCTGAACCTGCGCTCGGGCAACTACGCGGTCGGCCTGGAGCCGTCCACCCACCACGTGTCGGGCGACGCGGCGGCGCGGGAGGACGGCAGCATGATCTGGCTGGGCCCGCAGGAGTCGCGGACCTACCGCACGACCTTCCGCGTCTCCTAGTGGAGCCGGTACGCGCGGCGGGCCGTACCGGCGAAGACCTCGGCCCGCTCGCCTTCCGACAACCCGGCGCACAGGTCGTCCGCGGCCTGTGCGACCTGGTCGTACCCGGCCGCGAGCAGGCAGACCGGCCAGTCGGAGCCGAACATCACCCGCTCGGGCCCGAATGCCTCCAGGACGGTCTCGGCGTACGGCCGCAGGTCGGCCACCTGCCAGGACGCCCAGTCGGCCTCGGTGACCATGCCGGACAGCTTGCAGTAGACGTTCGGGCGGGCGGCCAGCTCCAGGATCCGGCTGCGCCACGGCTCCAGCTCGCCGGTGGCGATCGGCGGCTTGGACAGGTGGTCGAGCACGAACGTGAGCTCGGGCATGGCCGTCACGGTGTCGACGGCGGCGGGGAGCTGGTGCGGCAGCGTGAGCAGGTCGTACGCCAGCCCGGCGGCGGCCACCGCGGCGAGCCCGCGGCGCACGTCGGGCCGGGTGAGCCAGTCGGGGTCCGGCTCGGACTGGACGCCGTGGCGGACGCCCACCAGCCCGGCCGGCAGGCCCGCCAGGGTGTCGGCGGCGTCGGGCGCGGTCAGGTCGATCCAGCCGACGACGCCCGCGACCAGGTCGGACTTCGCGGCCAGCGCCAGGAACTCGCGCGTCTCGGCCAGATCGGGCAGCACCTGCACCAGCACGGTCGCGGTCACTCCGGCCGCGGCCGCGGGCCCGGCGAGGTCGTCGAGGGTGAACGTGCGCCGGACGGGCGCCATCGGCTCGGGGTCGAGCCAGCCGTGCGGGCGGGCGGCGAGGTCCCAGATGTGGTGGTGGGCGTCGATACGGGTCATGCTTCAGTCCAACTCGGTCCAGAGGGCTTCGGGAATCGGGGTGGCGGCCAGGGCGAGGTCCTCGGCCACCTCCTCGGGGCTGCGGGCGCCGACCACGATGCCGGTCACGGCCGGGTGGCGCAACGGGAACTGGAGCGCGGCCGCCGCGAGCGGCACGTCGTACGCGGCGCAGCGCTCGGCCAGGCGGCGCGCCCGCTTCAGCACGGGCTCGGGCGCAGGGGCGTAGTCGTAGTACGCGCCGGGCCCCGGGTCGGCCAGGATGCCGCCGTTGAACACCCCCGCGACCAGCACGCCGGTGCCGCGCTCGGCGCACAGCGGGAGCAACTCGTCGGCCGCCGTGCGGTCGAGCAGGCTGTAGCGGCCGGCCACCATCACGCAGTCGACGTCGGTCTCCCGCACGAACTTGACCAGCATCTCGGCCTGCGTCATGCCGACGCCGATCGCCCGCACCCCGCCCTGCTCGCGCAGCCGCGCGAGCGCCGGGTAGGCGTGCCGCACGGCCTCCTCCCAGTGGTCGTCGGGGTCGTGGATGAGCAGGATGTCGAACGCGTCGAGCCCGGAGCGTTCGAGGCTGGCGGCGAGCGAGGCGTAGACGCCCTCCACGGTGTAGTCGCGCCTGGCGGGGCCGAGCAGCGCGCCGACCTTGCTGGACACCGTCGCCTCGGACCGGTCGACACCCGCGAGGAAGCTTCCCAGCCTCCTCTCGGCCAGGCCGGAGCCGTAGCGGGGGGCGGTGTCGAAGTAGCGGACGCCCGCGGACCAGGCGGCGTCGAGCGTGGCGGCGGCCTGCTCGTCGCCGACCGCGGTGTAGAGCCCTGCCAGGGGCGCGGTGCCGAGGCCGATCCGGGAAACGCCAACGCCGCTGCGTCCGAGTTTCTCCATGATCGGCAACCTAGCAGAGCTCCCATCTTTCGGCTAGATCTACGGGAGGTATGGACATCAGATGACTTCTTCGCGTAAAGATACATCCTACGTTCACCGCGCTTGTGGCGTCCCTGTGAGCGGCTGCTGAGCCGGACAGGTCGTACGCATCCATGCGCTCCCCCCTCCACCGTGTTCTGGAACAGGAGTGACGGTGTCCAACGACGGCTACACACGACGAGGCGTACTCAAGACCGGCTTAGGCGCCGCGGCCGGGTCCCTGCTCGTGACCACCCCCGCGCACGCCTCCACGGCCGCCGGCCCGCTCAAGCTCTGGTACGACCGCCCGGCGGCGGCCTGGCTGGAGGCGCTGCCGGTCGGGTGCGGGAGGCTCGGGGCCATGGTCTTCGGCGGCGTGGCCACCGAGCGGCTGCAGCTCAACGAGGACAGCATCTGGGCCGGCGGGCCGCACGACTACGACAATCCCGAGGCGCTGGCCGCGCTCCCCGAGATCAGGCGGCTGGTCTGGGAGGACAAGTGGCAGGCCGCCCAGAACCTGGCGGACAAGAAGTTCCTCGGCAAGCCCAGCGAGCAGGCGCCGTACCAGGTGCTGGGCGACCTCACGCTGACCTTCCCGGGCGCGGCGGAGTTCACGGAGTACCGCCGCGAGCTGGACCTGTCCCGGGCCGTCACGACGGTCACGTACGTGCGGGACGGCGCGCGCCACACGCGCGAGGTCTTCGCCAGCAACCCGGACCAGGTCGTCGTCGTCCGCCACACGGCCGACAAGCCCGGCTCGGTGACGTTCCAGGCGGCCTTCACCAGCCCGCAGGCGTCCTCCACCTCCTCCGCCGGCCGCGACTCCATCGCCCTTGACGGGGTCAGCACCGACACGCAGGGCCTGAAGGGCGAGGTCCGCTTCCGGGCCCTGGCCAGGGCGGAGGCCCGCGGCGGCGCGGTTCGCACCGACGGCGGCACGCTGATCGTCGAGGGGGCGGACGAGGTCACGCTGCTGATCTCCATGGGCTCCAGCTACCGCAGCTACAAGGACGTCGGCGGCGACCCGGCCGAGGTGGCGGGCCGGCATCTCACGCGTGCGTGCGGGCAGCCGTACGAGGTGCTGAAGCGCAAGCACGTACGGGACTACCAGCGGCTCTTCGGGCGGCTCGAGATCGACCTGGGCACCTCGGAGGCCGCCGCGCTCCCCACCGACCAGCGGATCGCGCGCAAGCAGCTCGACACCGACCCCGGGCTGGCCGCCCTGTACTACCAGTTCGGGCGCTACCTGCTGATCTCCTCCTCCCGCTCGCCCGGCCACGCCGCCAACCTGCAGGGCATCTGGAACGACTCGCTCACGCCCGCGTGGGAGTCGAAGTACACGATCAACATCAACTGCGAGATGAACTACTGGCCCGCCGCGCCCGCGAACCTGGTCGAGTGCATGGACCCGCTGTTCGACCTGATCAAGGACCTGGCGGAGACGGGGGCGAGGACCGCCGCGGCGCAGTACGGCGCGAAGGGCTGGGTGGCGCACCACAACACCGACGGCTGGCGCGGGACGGCGCCCGTGGACTTCGCCTTCTACGGCGTGTGGCCCAGCGGCGGGGCGTGGCTGTGCCTGATGCTCTGGGAGCACTACCTCTACACGGGGGACGAGCGGCGCCTGCGCGAGCACTTCCCGCTGATCAAGGGGTCGGTGGAGTTCTTCCTGGACACGCTGCAGACCGATCCCCGGAGCGGCTACCTGGTGACGAACCCGTCGCACTCCCCGGAGGTCGGGCACCACGAGGACGGCGGCGAGAACGTCAGCATCTGCGCGGGGCCCACCATGGACATGCAGATCCTGCGGGACCTGTTCGGGGCCTTCTCGGAGGCGTCGGAGATCCTGGGGGTCGAGGCGGACATGCGCGCCAAGGCCGCCGACGCCCGGTCGAAGCTCGTCCCCAACCAGATCGGCCACCTGGGGCAGATCCAGGAGTGGCAGGAGGACTACCGGGGGGACGCGGCGCTCTCGCGCAGCCGCCACATCTCGCACCTGTGGGGCCTCTTCCCCGGCCACCAGATCGACCCGCGCCTGTCGCCCGACCTGGCCGCCGCCGCCCGGCGCACCCTGGAGCTGCGCGGCGAGGCGGGGGCCGGGTGGTCGCTCGCCTGGAAGATCAACTTCTGGGCGCGGCTGCTGGACGCTGCCGAGGCGTACAAGCGGCTGTCGAACCTGCTGCTGCCCGCCCGTACGGCGCCGAACATGTTCGACCTGCATCCGCCGTTCCAGATCGACGGCAACTTCGGCGGGACGTCGGGGATCACGGAGATGCTGCTGCAGAGCCACGGGGACCAGGTGCACCTGCTGCCCGCCCTGCCCGCCGCCTGGCCGGCCGGGTCGATCCGGGGCTTCCGGGCGCGGGGCGGCTTCGAGGTGGACCTGTCGTGGAGCGCGGGCGCGCTGACCGGGGGGCGGATCCGCTCGGACCTGGGCCGCGAACTCACCCTCCGGACCGCCGCGCCGGTGACGGTGACGTCGGGCGGGCGCCCGGTCACGGTCTCCCGCCCGGAGCCTAACGTCGTCGTCCTCGACACCCGCCGAGGCACCACCTACGACCTCACCCCGTCCCCCTGACCCCCGCCCGCCCCCGCCCCGCCCGGGCAAGCGCCCTGCCTGGGCGCCGGGCTCCACCGCACCCCGTCCGGACGCGGCGCCGCTCAGACGGTGGCGGTGGGCGGGGGTGGGGAGGTGCGGGTGCGGGGGCGGGTGCGGGAGGCTTCGCCCCGGGCGTGGGCGGCGAAGAGGCGGGCCGCCTCGTCCGGGTCGCCCGACGCCAGGGCCGCCACCAGGTCGTCGTGGTGGCCCGCCATGGCCGTCCAGTCACCGTCGTACAGCGGGTTGCCCACCACGTGCAGGCTCCACAGGTTCGACTCGATGGTCCGCCACAGCCGCAGCAGGAACGAGTTGCCGCACGCCGCGCAGACCCGCCGGTGGAAGGCCAGGTCGGCGTCGCGGAAGGCGCCGATGTCCCCGTCCTGGGCGGCCTGCCGCATGGCCAGCACGTCGGCCGAGAGCTCCCGCAGGGTGTCGGCCTGGATGCGGGCGGCGGCGCCCCGTGCGGCATACTCCTCCAGCAGCACCCTGATGTCACGGACCTCCCGGGCCTGCTCGTCCGAGATCTCCGCGACGTAGCTCCCCCGGTTGGGATAGGAGATGACCAGCCCCTCGTGCGCCAACCGCTTGATCGCCTCACGCGCCGGGGCCTGGCTGGTGCCGACCCGGCGGGCGATCTCCGCTTCCACCAGCCGCTGCCCAGCCACCAGCTCCCCCGAGACGATCCACCCGCGGAGCAGCGCGTAGACGCGGTCGGACAGGAGCTCCCTGGGCAGCAGCCGGGCCGCGGGCGGCGCGATCTGCTGCTCCTGCCAGATCCGGGCCACCGTCGACTGCGACAGCCCGAGCTGGCGCGCCATCGTACGGGTCGAGGGCACGGCCGTGCCGACCGCCGCGGCGGCGATCACGCGCTCGGCCTCCTGCCGCTCCGCGGTGCGCGGGCGGCCGGGCCGGGGCGCGTCCGCCAGCCCGTCGAGCCCGCGCTCCACGAAGCGGGCCCGCCATTTGGCCACCGTCGCCGGGCTCACGTCGAGCCGGTCGGCGATCTCCTTGCGCGGCAGCCCGTCCGCGCAGGCGAGCACGATCCGGCTGCGCAGTCCCAGACCCCCGGAGGACCCTTCGGCCCACTCGCGCAGCGCGGTGCGCTCCTCCTCGCCCAGCATCAGCCGCTTGTCGTCATCGCGTCCAGCCACGGCCCCACCTTAACGTATTTATGACTCAGTCATCCGCTGGAAACTTATTTGTAGCACCACATAGCCCCTTGACGAGGCCATGTGACCAACGTATTAAATAATCGCTAATCGAGTATCGACCCATTAAAAGGCGTCGCAGATCTCGCCCCCTTGGAGGTGCGATGCGTTCCCCCCATCCATTCCTCGCTCCCACAGCCCTCAGCTGCCTGCTCCTGCTCACCGGCTGCGGCGGGGGCGGCTTCGCCGGCGACTCGCAGGCCAAGCAGGGCGAGGGCGGCCAGATCACCGTGCGAATGCTGGTCAACATCACCCCGAACCTCACCCAGGCGTACTGGGACGGCCTGGTCAAGCCGTTCGAGCAGGCCAACCCCGGCGTCGACGTCAAGGTCGAGGCGCCGACCGGCAAGGGCGTGGCCGACACGCTGCCGCAGCAGCTCGCGGCGGGCAACGCGCCCGACGTGGTCGAGACGCTGACGGTGGACGAGACGCTCTCCAAGCAGATGCTCGACCTGACCGACCAGCCGTGGGCGAAGGACACGCCGCTGGCCAAGGAGGCGAGCCTGGGCGGAAGGATCTACACGGTCGGCGTCGGCGTGCAGGCGCAGTCGCTGGTCTTCTACAACAAGAGCGCGTTCGACAAGGCCGGGATCGACAAGCCGCCGGCCACGCTCGACGAGTTCGACGCCGCCATGGGCAAGCTCAAGACGGCCGGGTGGCTGCCGCTGCAGACCGGCGGCGAGTTCCTGACCGGGCTCCAGCTGCTGCAGTTCTCCGGACCGTCGCGCGCCCAGCTCCACCCCACCTGGCAGCAGGACGTCAAGGCGGACAAGCTCAAGGCCGGCGAGTCGCTGCTGCCCTACCTGGAGCGCTACCGCACCTGGATCGACAAGGGCTACGTCGACAAGAACGCCCTGGGCACGAAGTACGCCGACGCCGAGACCGCGTTCCTGTCCGGCAAGGCTGCCATGTACGTGATGGGCAGCTGGTTCACCGCCGCCGAGGCCAAGTCCACGAAGGACTTCGAGGTCGGCGTCTTCCCCGCCCCGGTCGACAAGGGCCAGGCGTACCCGGGTCCGCAGGGCGCCACGATGGCGGCCCCGTACATGATCCTCAAGTCCACCCCGAACAAGGACGCGGCCCTCAAGCTCGTGCAGTGGCTCGTCACCGACCAGGTGGCGGTCAAGAGCCAGCTCAAGCAGGACGGCAACTTCCGCGCCGGCGTGGAGCGCGAGTTCACCCCGCTGGAGAAGCAGGTGCAGCAGATCCTCGACAGCGCCCCCTCCGGCGTCCCGCAGGGTGAGGGGTACGGCGACGCGACCCTCCCCAAGGGCTTCAACGCCGCGTGGAACACCGAGGTCCAGGGCCTGTACGTGGGCAAGTCGCCCAAGGAAGTGGCCGAGGGCGTGGACCGCTGGCTGGCCGGCCGCAAATGACGCTCACCCGGGAAGCGCCCCCAGCCGTCCCCGAAGCTCCCGCCCTTCCGAAGACCAGGCGCGGTGACGGGTGGGCCACCACGATCATGGTCGCCCCCGCCACCGTCCTCTACACCGTGATGCTGATCGTCCCGGTCGGCCTGGCGCTCTACCTGAGCCTCACCGACTGGGACGGCTTCAGCGCCGACCCCGCCTTCGTCGGCGCCGCCAACTACCTCGACCTCCTCGACGACCCCGAGCTGCGCCGCGCCGCCCTCGTCACCCTGCTGGTCGCCGCCGCGGGCACGGCCGGGCTCAACCTGCTCGGCCTCGGCTTCGCCCTCCTGGTGAACGGCGCCTCGAAGGCGAACACGTTCTTCAGGATCGTCCTGTTCTATCCGCACGTGCTCAGCGCCCTCGTGGTCGGCTTCCTCTGGTCGGCGATCCTCGGCACCAATGGCGCGGTCAACAACCTGGTGACGAAGTGGGGCGGCGAGGTGCTGCCGTTCCTGTCGGACCCGGCGTGGGCCACGGTCACCATGATCGGGGTGCTGGTGTGGGCCGGGTTCGGGGTCAACGTGGTGCTCTACCTGGCGGGGCTGCAGGCCGTGCCGCACTCCCTGATCGAGGCGGCGCGCATCGACGGCGCGACGCGCCGGCAGGTGTTCAGGAACGTGACGCTCCCGGCGCTCGGCCCGTCCGTGACGGTCAACATCGTGCTGTCGCTGGTGACGCTGCTCAAGACGTACGACCTGGTGGTGTCGCTGACGGCGGGCGGCCCGGCCGGGCAGACGCAGACCGTCGCCTACCTCATCCTGTGGAACTCCTTCCACGACGCCCGCCTCGGCTTCGGCTCCGCGCAGTCGGTGCTGCTCATGCTGGTGACGGCGGCGCTGGCGTTCGTGGTGACCAGGCTGCGCAGGCGCGGGGAACTGGCGGTCCACCAGTGAGAAGGACGTTCCTCTGGGCGACCGTCGCCTTCATGCTGATCCCCCTGTACGTGCTGACCGTCAACGCGTTCAAGGGCCAGCAGGACATCCTGGCCGACCCGTTCGGCCTGGGGGGTCTCACGCTGGAGCCGCTGGGCAGGGCGCTGACGAACCCGCAGTTCAACGTGGTCAAGGGCTACGCGGTCACGCTGCTGTTCGTGGTGGCGGTCAACGTGCTGTCGGTGGTGCTGGCCGCGCCGGCCGCGTACGTGATCGCGCGCAGCCCGAAGCGCCGCTTCCGGATGCTGATGCTGTTCTTCCTGGCCGGGACGTTCATCCCGGGCCAGGTGCTGGTCATCCCCGTCGTGTACGTGCTCAAGACCCTCGGCCTGATGGGCACCATCCGGGGGTTCGTGCTGTTCGAGACCGTGTTAACGCTACCGTTCTCGATCTTCCTGTACGCCGGCTACATCGCCACCATCCCGGCCGTGCTCGACCAGGCGGCGGCCGTGGACGGGGCGGGCAGGCTGCGTACGTTCTGGCAGATCGTCTTCCCGCTGATGAGGCCCGCGGTCGCCACGATGGTCATCCTCAACACCTTCTCGGTGTGGAACGACTTCGTGAACCCGCAGATCATCCTGGGCCCCGGCAGCGGCCTCTACACCGTGACCACCGGCGTCTACGCGGCCGTCAGCCAGTACTCCACCGACTACACGGTGGTCTTCCCGACGCTGCTGCTGGCCATCGCCCCGCTGCTGGTCTTCTTCGTCTTCATGCAACGGCACATCATCAGCGGCCTGACCGCCGGAGCAACGAAAGGGTGAAGATGCGGACAGTATCTCCGGGACCCGCGAACGGTCCCTCTGTCACGGCGACCGTCCCGCTCGGCGTGCCACCGGTCTGGGCGGTGCTCGAGCGCAGGCTGTTCGACGCCCTCGACGAGGCCTGGCGGGCGTTCGCCGCCCGCTACTGCGGCCCCGACGGGCGGCTCGTCTACCACGGGCCGGCCGCCGACCGGGACGGCGCCGACGACTTCTACGAGGCGTTCTTCAACTGGCCCACGCTCTACCAGCTGGGCGGGGCCGACGACCTGCTGGACGCCTCGAAGCACCACTGGGAGGGCGTGACCGCGCAGCTCACCGAGCTGGGCTACCTGGTGGACGAGTTCGAGCGCGGCTATGACTGGTTCCACCAGGGCGAGTCGCTGCTGCTGTTCTACGGCATCTGCGCCGCCGACCCGCGCGACGAGCAATTCCGTGAGCGCGCCCGCCGCTTCGCCGACCTCTACCTGCCCGGCTCGGCCAACTACGACGCCGAGCACGACATCATCCGCGCCCCGCACAACGGCGCCGGCGGCCCCCGCTACGGCCTGCAGTGGGAGTGGGCCTCCTACCACACCGACCTGATCAGCATGCGGCCGTACGGCCTGCCGCTGCGCGACCTGCCGGGCATCGCGGAGTGGGCGGACCTGGGCGACCCGAGCAACGCCGCCCGCATGGGCGCCGCCATGAACGAGCGCCTCGGCCGCGGCGACGTGGCCGTCAACCTGGCCGCGACCAGCCTGGCCGTCAACGCCTGGCTGTACGACGGCGACGACCGCTACCGCGACTGGGCCCTGCGCTACATCGGCGCCTGGGAGCGCCGGGCCGCGGCCAACGGCGGGATCCTGCCCGACAACGTGGGCCTGTCCGGCGAGGTCGGCGAGCTGCACGGCGGCCGCTGGTACGGCGGCACCTACGGCTGGCAGTGGCCGCACGGCCTCTACAGCGTCGGCGCCGCCGCCGCGATCGCCGCCGTCAACGCCCACCTGCTGACCGGCGACGAAGCCGCGCTCGCCATCGGCCGCGACCCCCTGGAGATCGTGTACGACAAGGCCATCCAGGCCGGCGTGACCGAGACGGAGATGAGCACCAGCGACCGCTGGCTGGCCGAGCTGGGCGACGAGGCTGGCAAGCCCACCATGCTGGTGCCGAACCGGCACGACGACGGGGGCTGGTTCGACTTCCAGCCGCCGCAGCTCGGCCTGCCCGTCTGGCTCTGGCACACCTCGCTCGGAGGACAGACCGCTTTCAGAGGGCAGGACGCCGAGCGGCTCGACCGGCTGAGAGCCGCCTCCGGATACGACTGGGCCACGGTGCGCCCGTTCCGGAACAAGGAGGAGGCCGGGCACGAGGCGCCCTGGCTGGAGTTCCTGCGCGGCGCCAACCCCGGCTTCCCCGAGGCCATGCTGTCCACCGCGCTCGGGCAGGTGCAGCGCCGGATGGCGCTCATCGACGCCGACCACGAGGACCTGTCCGCCATCCACGTGCACCACTGGCAGCGGCTCAACCCCGTGCTCACCGAAGCGCTGCTGCAGCTCGTCACCGGCACCCCGCAGGTGCTCTACAACGGCGGGCTGCTGCCCACCCGGCTGGCCTACTTCGACGCCGACCGCCACCGCCCGGGGCTGCCCCGGGACGTGGCCGCGCTGGTCGACTCGGTACGCCCCGACGGCACCCGCGTCGAGCTGGTCAACCTCGGCCTCACCCACACCCGAAGAGTCGTGCTCCAGGCGGGCGCGTTCGGCGAGCACCGCATCGACCGCGCGGTCATCACCCGGGGGGACGAGGACTACCCCGGTGACCCGCGCGCCTACACCACTCCCCCGATCACCGAGTCGGAGCGGGAGGTGACGGTGGACGGGCCGCGCCTCGTCGTCGAGCTGCCGCCCGGCCGCCGCATCCGGCTCGACCTGCACACGACCGCGCGCGTCCGCACGCCGTCACACCAGTACTACTGAGGAGTTACATGGACGACGCCATCTGGGATCTGCCTGTTCGCGGGCAGCTGCCCGCCGGACCCGACCCCGTCCTCGTGGAGGGGCTGAAGCGGATCAGCTCGGCCACCGCCTGCGCCAAGCTGCACGCCCAGGGCATCCGGCGGACCTTCATCGAGGGACCGCGTCCCATCGCCCAGGGGCAGAAGATCGCCGGCCGGGTCCGCACGCTGCAGTTCATGCCACAGCGCGAGGACATCGCCTCCGGGCTCGGCCAGGAGTACGTCGAGCGGCACACCGCGCTGTGGGCCGTGCTGGAGACGATCGAGCCCGGCGACGTGCTGCTCGTGCAGGCGTACGGCAGCGCGTACACCGGCTGCTTCGGCGACATGCTGGTGCGTTACTTCAAGCGCAAGGGCGGCGCGGGCATCGTCGTGGACGGCAGGATCCGGGACCTGCCCCGGGTGAGCGGCATCGGGCTGCCGCTCTGGACGACGGGCGCGACCCCTCATTACGCCTCGCAGGCGGAGCTGTTCCCGTGGGCGTACGACGTGCCGGTGGCCGTGGGCGGGGCGCTCGCGCTGCCCGGCGACCTGTGCGTGGCCGACGACGACGGCGCCGTGGTCGTGCCGCGCCGGCGCGCCACGTCGGTGCTCGAGGCCGCCGCCGACCACGAGCAGTGGGAGCGCTACAGCCGCGCCCGCATCGAGGAGGGCGGGGCGCTTTCTGACTACTACCCACTCACCCCCGAGACCCGCGCCGAGTACGAGCGGTGGCGGGAAGTTAAGGAGAGCCAGTGATCCTCAGGTCCCTGGGCGCGGTCGTCTTACTCCTGGGCGGACTGACGACCCCGACCCCGGCGGCTGCCGCCAAGACGTGTGACTATTTCGTCTCCCCCTCAGGCGGCGACCGCGGCGACGGCAGCGCCCAGCGCCCGTGGAAGTCCATCGAGCAGGCCCGCGACCAGCTCCGGGCCAAGAAGAAGTACCACCAGAACTGCGACATCGTGGTCAACCTCAAGACCGGTGACTACGTGGTCGACAAGACGATCACCTTCACCGAGGCCGACTCCGGCGAGAACGGCCACAAGATCATCTACCGCAGCGCCGACGGCCCCGGCAAGGCCAGGCTGCTCGGGGCCAGGCCGCTGACGGGCTGGCAGAAGTACGACGACAACATCTACAAGACCAAGGTCGACCGGAACTTCTACACCCTCTTCGAGGACGGCAAGCGCGCCACCACCGCCCGCTACCCCAACAGGACCAGCGACGACCTCTGGTCGCCGTACCTGTTCTCGGTGCTGCCGGAGGCGGAGTACCAGGCCGTGCACAACTGGCTCTTCTTCGACCCCAAGGACGTCCCGAAGGAGTGGGACGCCGACTTCGACAAGAACGCCCAGATGGTCGTCTGGTCGGGCGGGTCGTGGAGCTGGTTCAGCGACACCGTGCCGCTGGGCGGGGCCGACTTCCGCAAGAACTTCTTCACCTTCAACCACGACACCCGCTTCAGCCTCGTCAACAGCCGCAGCGGCTCGCGTTACTTCCTGCAGAACACGCTGCGCTTCCTCGACCAGCCGGGCGAGTACTACTTCGACTTCGCCAACAGCGAGGTCTACTACTGGCCGAAGGGCTCGATCGACAAGGTCGTGGCGCCCACCGTCAAGACGCTCATCTCGCTGGCCGGGTCCTCGCCGGAGCGGCGGGTGCAGAACCTCTCCTTCGACGGGCTGGCGCTGCAGTACTCCGACTTCGTCGACTGGTACCGCTACGGGTGGAACGCCGCCGGCGACTCGGGCTACGAGCACAAGTACCCGATCTACGACCGGCAGATCGAGCTGCCGCGCAACCGGTTCGGCATGATCACCGTGACGAACTCCCGCGACATCGACCTGACCAGGCTGCACCTGTCCGACAGCGGCTTCACGGGCGTCTTCCTGCTCTTCGCCAACGAGCGCGTCAAGGTGACCGACAGCCTGCTGGACAACATCGGCGGCGACGGCATCAAGGTGGAGGGCGGCTATCCCGGCGAGGGCGACATCACCGGGCACCACACGTTCGCCAACAACTACATCTACCACGTCGGCGAGCTGGTGCCCGGCGACGCGGCCGGCATCGAGCTGATGAGCACCGGCAACAACGTGGTCAGCAACATCGTCGTCAAGCACAGCGCCCGCTACGGCATCAGCCTGGAGGTCCGTCCCGAGATCAAGAACGAGGACAACTACGCCCGCAACAACCGGTTCTCCTACATCCGCCTGGAGGAGACCGGCCTCGACAGCGGCGACATGGGCGCCTTCTACACCTACGGCGTGCACAACGTCGAACCGCACCCGATCGACAACTACGTCTCGCAGATGGTGATCGGCGACGTCATCAACGACCCCGCCGGGCAGATGCCGGACTCCGGCACGCGCGGCGTCCACATGGACGCGGGCGGCTGCGGGTTCTCGATCGAGAACGTCGAGGTGGGCAAGGTCAGCGACGACAAGTACCAGGCCTACAAGTGCAACGAGGTCAAGAACGCCAACTGGGCGGACGGCTTCGACACCTCGAAGATGGAGTACGACAAGATCGGTGTGACGAGCGCGTTCCCGTACCCGATCCCGAGCTAGACGCCATCGCGAGGGTCCGGCCCGGCCGGGCCCTCGCGCTCGCCCTCGCCCCTCGCCCCACCGCCGACCACCGCCCGACACCCACCGTCCGCCGTCCACCGTCCGCCGTCCGACACCTGACGCCCGCCGTCGCATCGCGGCGGGGGCTGCCCGCTTGTCCGGCCTCCTAGCAGCCTGTGTCCGCGTCCGTCGCGCGGGCGCCGCACCCCTGGAGCGCACGCATCGTGACTCCTCCGCTCTATGAAGGGAGCGGCTTCTCGCTAAGCCGCTTGCGCAGCGTCGCGAAGGGCAAGCCCTGCCCTCAAGATGTTGATCGCCGCGTTCACGTCGGCGTGCGCGGAAAACCCGCACCCCGTACATCGGAAGACGGCTTG
>NZ_JBSGFQ010000104.1:0-43973 GCF_053603495.1 Nonomuraea sp. NPDC004186
GGCGGGGAGAGGACCTGCTGAGCCTGGACGGCGGGCGCGCCGGCCGGGCGGGGCCGGTGGGGTTCGACCTGCGGTCCGGCGAGGCGCTCGGCCTGGTCGGGCTCACGGGAGCCGGGCACGTGGACCTCGGCCGCGCGCTGGCCGGCGCGTATCCCATGGCGGCGGGCCGCGTGCTGCTCGGCGGCGGCCCGTACCGGCCGGCCTCGGTCGCGGCGGCCGTCGGCGCGGGGGTCGGTTTCGTGTCCGGCGACCGGCACGAGGAAGGGGCCGCCGCCGACCTGAGCGTGCGGGAGAACCTGCTGGCCAACCCCGGCGTGCGCGGCCGATCGCCGCTGAGCCCGCTGAGCCCGCGCCGCGAGCGCGCCGAGACGGCGGCGATCGTCGAGCGCCTGCGCGTCCGCCCGGCCGACCCGGAGACGCCGTTCGCCGCCCTGTCCGGCGGGAACCAGCAGAAGGTGCTGATTGGCCGCTGGCTCGGGGCCGGCCGCCGGCTCCTGATCCTGGAGGAGCCCACGGCCGGCGTCGACGTCGGCGCCAAACCCGAGATCCTCCGGCTGCTCGACGAGGCCCTGGCGGCCGGGGCCGCCGCGCTCCTGGTCTCCGCCGACTTCGAGGAGGTCGCGAACCTGTGCGACCGGGCGCTCGTGTTCGCGCGCGGGACGGTGACGGCCGAGCTGAGCGGCGACGCCCTCACCGTCGCCGCCCTCACCCGGGCGGCCACGGCCACCCCAGGGACGGGTCGTTGCTGACGGACGACCGCACGCCCCGGAGACGGCCCTCCGCCGGCAGGCTGATCGGCGGTTACGGGCTGCTCGCGCTGGCCGTCATCCTGTTCGCCGCGTTCGCGTTCGCCCTGCCGGACACGTTCCCCACCATGGCCAACCTGACCGCGATCGTCTCCGCCTACTCGATCATCGCGGTCCTGGCGCTGGGCTCGATGATCCCCATCATCACCGGGAACTTCGACCTGTCCCTCGGCTACGGCCTGGGCCTGTGGCACGTCATGACGCTGCTGCTGATCGTGAACGCCGGCTGGCCGTGGCCCGCGGCCTGCCTGGCCGTGCTCGCCGGCGCGCCGGCGGTCGGCGCGGTCAACGGCCTGCTGGTGGAGTTCGCGCGCATCGACTCGTTCATCGCGACCCTCGGCACCGGCAGCATCCTGTACGCCGTCACGGGATGGGTGACCCATGGCGCCCGGATCTTCCCCGGCCCGCAGGGCCTGCCCGAGGGCCTGACCGGCCTGTACGACTCGACGCTCCTCGGCCTGCCGGCGCCCGCGTTCTACGTGCTCGCCCTGGCCGCCGCGCTGTGGCTCGTGCTGGAGCGGCTCCCCGTGGGCCGCTACCTCTACGTCATCGGCTCGAACCCGCGGGCGGCGGAGCTGGTCGGGATCCCGCTCCGCCGGTACGTCGTCCTCGCCTTCGCCGGATCCGGCCTGGTGACCGGCTTCGCGGGCGTGCTCCTCGCGGCCCAGCAGCAGATCGGCAACCCGAGCGTCGGGCTGGACTACCTGCTGCCGGCGTTCGTGGCCGCGCTGCTCGGCTCCACCACGATCAAGCCCGGACGGGCCAACCCCTGGGGCACGGTCGTCGCCATCGCGGTCCTGGCCATCGGGCTGTCGGGCATCAGCCAGCTCGGGGCGGACTTCTGGGTCACCCCGCTGTTCAACGGCGCCACCCTGCTCGTCGCCGTCGGGCTGGCCGGCTACTCCGCGCGGCGCCGGGCGCACGCCGGCCGGGTGCGGAGCCTCCCATGAACCTCGCCCGCCTCGTGGCGCTCGTCCTGGTCGCCGGCGGCTGCTCGCTCGGCACCCCGCCGCCCGCCCCCGGAGTGGGGTGCCACGACGTGGTGCACACCGCCAGGCGGGCGGTCGCCCGCGCCGAGGCGACGGACGTGCCCTGGGGCGGTCCCACGAGCGGGCCGCGCGCCGTCCCCGGCAAGAGCATCGTCTTCGTGGCCTCGACCATGACCAACCCCGGTGTGGCCGGCACCGCCGACGCCGTACGGGCGGCCGCCCGGTCCGTGCGGTGGAACTTCCGCGTGATCGACGGCCAGGGCACCCCCGCCGGGATCCGGGTGGCCCTGGGGGAGGCGGTCGCGCTCCGGCCGTCGGGCATCGTCATCGGCGGGTTCGACCCGGGGTCCGTGGCGCAGCAGGTCAAGCAGGCCAACGCCGCCGGGATCCAGCTCGTGGGATGGCACGCGACCAAGTCGCCGGGCCCCAGCGCGAACCCCCGCCTCTTCACCAACGTCACCAGCCGGGTGGAGGACGTCGCGCGGATCAGCGCGTACTGGATCATCGCCCGGTCGAACGGCCGGGCGGGCGTGGTGATCTTCACCGACTCCTCGATCCCGTTCGCCGAGAACAAGTCCCGGCTCATCAAGCAGACCCTGGCGACCTGCTCCGGCGTCCGGCTCCTGTCCTACGAGAACATCCCGCTCCCCGACGCGGGCACCCGCACGCCGCAGGAGGTCTCGTCCCTGCTGTCCCGCTTCAGGGACCTGTGGACGTACTCGGTCGCCATCAACGACGTCTACTTCGCCGACGCCGCTCCCGCGTTGCGCGCCGCCGGCAAGCCCGGGCAGGGACCTCCCTACTCCATCGGCGCCGGGGACGGGGACCCGTCGGCGTTCCAGCGGATCCGCGCCCGGCAGTTCCAGCACGCGACCGTCCCGGAGCCGCTGAACGCGCAGGGCAGCCAGATCGTCGACGAGCTCAACCGCGCGTTCGCCGGGCACCCGCCGAGCGGGTACGTGACGCCGGTGCACCTGACCACGACGGCGAACGTCGGCGATGCCACGTCCTGGGACCCGCACGGCTACCGCGACGCCTACCTGCGGATCTGGCGCGGGTAGGCCCTACCAGCCCCGGGACCGCAGGAAGGCGGCGCAGCGGCCGGTCCAGTCGCCCACGACGGGATCGGCCTCGGCCAGTCCCAGCCCGTGCCGGCCGCTGGGATAGACGTGCACCTCCAGGGGGATCCGGTGGCGGGCGAGCGACCGGGCCACCTGGAAGGTGTTCTCGACGGGGACCGCCTCGTCGTCGGCCGTGTGCCACAGGAACATGGGCGGCGTGGCCGGGCCGACGCGGTCGCCGAGCGACAGCTCGGAGCGTACGGACTCGGGCGCGTCCGGGCCGAGCAGGTTGGCGGCCGAGCCCTGGTGGGCGGCCGGTCCGGTGAGCGCGGCGACGGGATAGCAGAGCACGGCGAGCCCGGGGCGGGGATCGGCCCGGTCGACGGCGTCGTGCGGGCCTTCCGGCAGCATGGAGCCCGCCTCGGTGGCGAGCAGCCCGGCCAGGTGGCCGCCCGCCGAGAAGCCGAGCACCCCCACGCGGGCCGGGTCCACGCCGGTCGAGGCGGCGTGGTGCCGTACCCAGCGCACCGCCCTGGCGGCGTCGAGCAGGGGCAGCGGGTGGCGGTGCGGCGCGATCCGGTAGCGCACGACGAACGCCGCGATGCCCAGCGAGTTGAGCCAGCGCGCGACCGGCGCGCCCTCGTGGTCGGCGAGGTGGTGGTAGGCGCCGCCCGGGAGGACCACGACGGCCGGGCTCGGGCCGTCGTGTCGTACGGGGAAGGCGGTGATGGTCGCCTCGCCGGTCGTGGGCCACAGGGGGTGCTCGCTCATGCCGTGCCTTTCAGGTTTGTCTGACGACGGATGTTAGCGAGGGCCCGATGTGAGCGGTTCGGTTAGGTTGGTCGGGTGCGTGATCGGGACCACCCGTTGAGCAAGGATGCCGCGCGGCCGCTGAGCGGGCTGCGGATCGTCGAGCTCTCCAGCTACGTGGCCACGCCGCTGTGCGGGATGACGCTGGCGCAGCTGGGCGCCGACGTGATCAGGGTCGAGCCGATCGGCGGGGCTCCCGACCGTACGCGCTGGCCGCTGGCCGAGAGCGGGACGAGCCTGTACTGGTCGGGCCTCAACAAGGGCAAACGCGCCGTCGAGGTGGACCTGTCCGCCGAGGACGGGCGCCGGCTCGTCGCCGACCTGGTCGTCGGCGGGGGACGGCGCGGCGGGATCGTGATCAGCAACGCCGACCGGCACCCGGAGCTGACCTTCGAGGCGCTGCGGGCCCGCCGCCCCGACGTGATCCACGTGCTGCTCACCGGCCGCCGCGACGGCGGGACCGCGGTGGACTACACGGTCCAGGCGGCGACCGGGTTCCCGCTGCTGACCGGCCCGGAGGACGCCGGGCGGCCGGTGAACGGCGTGGTGCCCGCCTGGGACCTGGCCGCCGGCCTCTACCTGGCGGTCGGGCTGCTGGCCGCGGAGCGGCACCGCGTACTCACGGGGGAGGGGCAGCAGGTGCGGGTGGCGCTGGAGGACGTCGCCCTGGCGGTCGCCGGAAGCCTCGGCTACCTCGCCGAGGCGCAGCTGAACGGCACCTCGCGCGAGCGGATCGGCAACCACGTCTACGGCACCTTCGGCCGGGACTTCGTCACCGCCGACGGCGGGCGGCTGATGGTCGTGGCGCTCACCGACCGGCACTGGCGCGACCTCCTCGCCGCCACCGGCCTCACCGGCGTGGTCTCCGCGCTGGCCGCCGCCCTCGGGGTGGACTTCGGCGCGGAGTCCGAGCGCTACCGGCACCGCAGGGTGCTCGGCGACCTGATCGCGAGCTGGTTCGAGACCCGTACGCTCGCCGAGGCGTGCGAGGCGCTGCGGGCCACCCGCGTGCTGTGGTCGACGTACCGGAGCTTCACGGAGCTGGCTGCGACGCTGCCCGGGAACCCGCTGATGGGGAAGATCGCCCAGCCCGGGGTCGGCGAGCACTGGGCGCCGGGCTCGCCGCTGGTGATGGACGGCGAGCAGGCCCCTCCTGAGGCGTCGCCCGAGGTCGGCGGGCACACCGAGGAGGTGCTGCGGGCCGAGCTCGGCCTGTCGGGTGCGGAGCTGGCGGCGCTGCGGAGCAACGGCGTCATCCGGACGAGGCGGGGAAGGTCCACGTGAGCCGGGAACCGCACACCCTCACCACCCGGGAGACGGTGGACCCTGGCCCGGTCGCCGCGCTGTCGGCGCTGTTCGACGACGGCACGCCCGCGGTCGGCCCGGGAGACGCGCTGCCGCCGCTGTGGCACTGGCTCGCCCTGGCCCGCTGGCCCGTCTCGTCCGTGCTCGGCGCGGACGGCCATCCGGCGCGCGGGTCGTTCCTGCCCCCGGTGGAGCTGCCGCGGCGGATGTTCGCGGGCGGCGAGGTCGCCTTCCACGCCCCGCTCGCGGTGGGGAGCACGGTACGCCGCGAGGCGCGCGTGGAGTCGGTCACCGAGAAGCCGGGGCGCTCGGGCCGGCTGGTCGTCGTGGTCGTCACCATCCGGCTGTACGACGAGCACGACCGGCTCGCCGTCGAGGAACGGCAGGACCTCATCTACCGGGAGGCCGGGGCCGTCCCGGAAGAGGCCGCTCCGGCCGGGCCCGCGGCGGCCCTGGCGCCCGCCGGCGCGCCTTTCGCCCGGGAGGGGGAGGGTTCCTGGCGGTTCGCCACGGACCCGACGCTGCTGATGCGGTTCAGCGCGGCGACGTCCAACCCTCACCGGATCCACTACGACTGGCCGTACGCCACCCGCGTCGAGGGCTACCCCGGCCTGGTGGTGCACGGGCCCCTGATGACGCTCGCCCTGGCGGAGGTCCTGCGCCTGGAGGGGCACGGCGCGCCCGTGGCGCGCATGCGGCACCGGAACCGCAAGCCCCTGTTCTGCGGCCGGCCGGCGCTGCTGCGGCGGATCGACGCGGCCACGCTGGGCGTGTTCGGCCAGGACGAGGAGCCCCACAGCACCTTGGCGATCGAGTTCGGGGAAGGCGCCGGCCGTGCGTGAGATGACCGAGCCCGGCCGCGCGCGTGCCGTCGTGGAGGCGCTGCGGGGCGTCGTCGGCAGGGCCGCCGCCCACGTCGCCTCCGCGGACCGGGACCAGGCCGTGGCCTACGACGTGGCGTCCATGTCGGCGGCGGTCGCGGCGGCCGGGGCACTCCTCGACCACGTCGCGGACCCCGACGCGGGCTCCGGCGCAGGCCCTGGAGCCGGCCACGGCGCAGACTCCCGCCCTGGCCACGGCGCGGACCTGGCGCTGCTTTATGCCGCCGACGTCGCCGCCGACCTGGCCGGTCGCCTGACCGGCAGGGAGTCGCTGTGGGGCGTGGACGGGACGGCCCTGGACGGCGTCGCCGCCCACGTCGCCGCGGGACGCGACCCGGCGTTCCTGGAACGCGTCGCCGAACGCGTGCTGGCCACCCGCGAGGCGGGGCCCCGGCACCTGTCCGCCGAGCTGCAGCTGGTCCGCGCCGCCTTCCGCGAGTTCGCCGCCGACCGCGTCGCCCCCGTCGCCGACCGGATCCACCGCGAGGACGAGGACATCCCCGCCGAGATCATCGACGGGCTCGCCGGCATGGGCTGCTTCGGGCTGTCGATCCCGGCCGAGTACGGCGGCGCCGCCGAGGGCGACGAACTGGCCGCCATGGTGGTCGTGACCGAGGAACTGTCCCGGGCCTCGCTGGGGGCCGCCGGCTCGCTCATCACGCGTCCCGAGATCATCGCCACCGCGATCGCCCGCGGCGGCACCGAGGAGCAGAAACGGCGCTGGCTGCCGATGATCGCCTCGGGGGAGCGGCTGTGCGCCGTGGCGGTCACCGAGCCCGACTTCGGCTCCGACGTCGCCCGGATCACCACGAGCGCGACCCGCGACGGCGACGAATGGGTGCTGAACGGCGTCAAGACCTGGTGCACCTTCGCCGGCCGCGCCCACTACCTCCTCGTCCTGGCCCGCACCGACCCGGCCGGGCATCGGGGCCTTTCGCTCTTCGTGGTGGACAAACCCTCCTTCACCGGCCATGAATGGCGCCTCACCCAGGAGGGCGGCGGGTCCGTCGAGGGGCGTGCCATCCGTACGCTCGGCTATCGGGGCATGCACTCGTTCGAGGTGCGCTTCGACGGCTGGCGCGTCCCCGCGGCCGACCTGATCGGCGGGGAGGGCGGTCTCGGGCGCGGGTTCTACCTGCAGATGCAGGCGTTCGCGAACGCGCGGCTGCAGACCGCGGCCAGGGCCGTCGGGGTCATGCAGTCGGCGCTGGAGCTGGCCGTGGACTACGCGGGGCAGCGGTCGGTCTTCGGCCGGCCGCTCGCGGACTACCAGCTGACCCGCGCCAAGATCGCCAGGATGGCCGGGATGATCGCCGCGTGCCGGGCTTTCACGTTCGCCGCAGCCCGGGCCGTGACGGCCGGGGACGGCCAGCTGGAGGCCGCGCAGGTGAAGCAGCTCGCCTGCCGGGCGGCCGAATGGGTCACCAGGGAGGCCCAGCAGCTGCACGGCGGCTACGGGTACGCGGAGGAGTACGGCATCTCGCGGCTGTTCGTGGACGCGCGCGTGCTGTCCATCTTCGAGGGCGCCGACGAGGTCCTCGCCCTGCGGGTGATCGCCCGCAGGCTGATGAAGCCCTGACGACGAAATCGGTTGGCGGAGGCCGCGGATCGGTCGAGATCATGGCCCTCATGTCGATCCGTACGGCCCGTGAAGCCGATCTGCCCGCCCTGCTCGCCCTCGCCGTCGCCTTCTACGAGGAGGACGGCTTCACCACGCCGGAAGGCGACCTCGGCGCCAACCTCACCACCTTGGTCACCTCGCCCGCGGCCCGGGTCGCGGTGAGCGAGGAGCACGGCCGGATCATCGCGTTCGCGATCACCACGACCTCGTTCGGGCTCGAGTCCGGCCTGATCGCCGAGCTCGAAGATCTCTACGTCGCCCCGGAGGCGCGCAGGCGCGGCGAGGCCAACGGGCTGATCGAGGACAGCCGGAGCTGGGCCGCGGAGCTGGGATGTTCCCTCCTGGAGATCGTGATCGCCCCCAACGGCAACGACGTGAGCCATCTCTTCGACTTCTACGGCAAGCGTGGATTCCAGGACGAGGGGCGCCGCCTGCTCAGCCAACCGCTGTCCAGGACGTGATCACGCTCTGGTGGCGACCTGGAGAGGCCGGCGGACGCCGGTGGCGGCGGCGCGGTCGCGCCACCAGTGCAGGCCGGCGGCGTCGGCCTGCTGTTCGAGGGTGGTGAGGTGGGCGGTGGCGGTGTCGTGATGGCCGGTGGCGGTGGCGAGCAGGGCGAGGTACCAGTCGACGGGGCCCAGGCAGAGCACGGCTGACAGGGCGGAGATACGGCCGCTGTAGGGGAGCAGGGCGGTGTAGGCCGTACGGCATTCGTGGGTGCGGCCGAGCGCGGCGACGGCGGCGGCGCGCAGGCAGGTGGCCGACAGCCAGGACCAGTCCCGGGGAGGGGCTTGACGGGGGCCGCCGTTGAGGCGCCGCGCGTGGTCGAGGTGGCCCTGGGCGCACAGGTGCAGGGTGGTGGCGTCGTGGTGCAGGGTGGGATGGACGCCGCGGACGGCGGCGATGAGGGGCGCGGCGTCGGCGATGGCGCCGCGGTGGTAGCTGAGCGCGACGCGGCCGGTGGCGACGGTCTGGCGGGCGTGCCAGAGGTTGAGGTGGCGGGCCTGGTCGCCGGCGTCGTCGTAGAGGCGGCCGGCCTCGTCGAAGCGGCCGTCGAGGGTGAGCCGGTTGGCGTGCCAGAGGGTGTGCTGGAAGCGGGGCCAGGGCAGCGGGTGGAGTTCCAGGAGTGTGTCGCAGCGGGCGGCGGCCCGGTCGGCGCCGGCCACGTCGAACGCCTCCAGGCGGCCACAGGCGTCCACCATGCCGGCGAGCAGCTCGACCTGAGGGTTGTCGGTGTGTTCCGCCAGGTCGTGTAACTCGCCGGTGAGGTCCGTCAACCCGGTGAGGGCCCGGGGCCGGGGCACGGTGAGACGGCGGTCGTCGCGAGCGCGGGTGCGGGTGAGCGGGCGGGGGTCGTCCACCGGGTGCCAGCCCACGTGGTGCTGGCCCACGTGGTGCTGGCCCGCCAGGTGCTGGCCCGCCGGGTGCTGGCCTGCCGGGTGCTGGCCTGCCGGGTGCTGGCCTGCCGGGTGCTGGCCTGCCGGGTGTCGGCCCGTCAGGGGCCGGCTCGCTTGGTACGGGTCGCGTAGCAGCGACAGGGAGGGCTTGCCGAGCGCGGTGAGAGCGCGTACCACCAGGCCGGCGCCCGCGTCGGCGCGGTCGGCGGCGCGCAGGGCGGCGGCTCCGGAGCGGCGGGCGGCGTCCCGGTCGCCGGCCGCCTCCAGGGCCTGGACGTGGTGGAGGAGCAGCTCCACGTGCTGGGCGGGGTCGCCGCCCGAGGCGTCGTGGGCGGCCACCGCATGGCCCCACCACCTGGCCGCCTCCGCGTACGCCAGGCGCAGGCCGGCCTGCTCAGCGGCGGCCACGGCCCAGCGCACGGCCTCGCCGTGCGAGCCCGCCTGGATGGCGTGCCAGGCGATGGCGGCCACGTCGGCGGACGGGCGGGCGGCCAGGGCGGCGGCCAGGTCCCGGTGGACGGCGGCCCTGCGCCGTGGCGGCAGGCCCCCGGCCAGCGCCTCCCGCACCAGATCGTGCACGAACACCAGCCGCCCACCCCCGGCGACGGCCGGTTCCACGCGAAACGCGCGCCCGCCCCCGACGGGCAACCCCGCGCCGACGGCCCGGCCGGGCGCATCCTGCGCACTGGGCAGCCCCATATCGGTGGGGAGGTCGAATGCGTCGCCGGAGACGGGTAGTGCCGCGTCGGTGGTGAGGTCGAGCGCGTCGCCGGAGAGGGGCAGTCCCGTGCCGGTCGCGAGGTCGAGGGCGGTGTCGGGGACGGGCAGTCCCGTGCGGGCCGTTAGGTCGGCGCTGGGGGCGAGCAGGCCCGCGTGGGTTGCGCGGTCGAGCAGGTCGGCCGCCTCGGGGCCCGCGACCTGCGTCACGATCGCCGGGTCGAACTCCCTGCCGAGCACCGCCGCGACCGCCAGCACGTCCGCGACCTCGGCATCGAGCTGCGACCGCACCAGCCCGGCGACCGTCTCCGGGACGGCGTCCACGGCGTGGCCGCCGGCCCTCAGCCGGAGGCATTCCCGTACGAAGAAGGGGTTGCCGCCGGTCCGGTCGGCCAGCCGCGCCGCGGCCTCGGCGTCGAGCTCAACGCCCATCCCGGCCGCCATGGACCGTACGGCCTCCGGCGCCAGGCCGCGGACGCGCAGGCGGACGAGGTCGTAGCGGGCCAGCCGGCTCAGCGGGTCGTCGAAACCCGGGCGGAACGCGGCGACCAGCGTGACGGCGGCGCCGTCCAGCCGCATGACCAGGTCCCTGAGCAGCTCCAGCGACGCGGGGTCGGCCCGCTGCAGGTCGTCCAGGACGATCACCAGCGGCCGGACGCGCGCGGCCGCGGTCAGCCACCGCGCGACGGCGTGCGCGTCGGCCGGGCGGTCCGCGTCGAGCAGGCCGGCCAGGGTCTGCCGGTCGCCGGGCGGGCAGTGCTGTTCGAGCGTCCGCAGCACCTGGACCCACGGCCACAGCGGCGGCAACCCTTCGGCGTCGTGGCAGCGCCCCCAGAGCACGAGCTGCCCGAGCGCGGCCGAGCAGTGCTCGCCGAACTCCTCCAGCAGGAACGTCTTGCCGATCCCCGCCTCGCCGCTCACCGCCGCCAGCCGCAGGCCGGTGCGGGCGGCCCGCTCGGGCAGCGCCAGCAGCTCGGCGAGCCGGTCGTCCCGGCGAGCCGGCCGGGGCTGGGTCGGCACGACCAGGGTGGCCGGGGCGGCCGGCTCCAGGGAGTCGGCCTGGCGGAGGATGTCCTGTTCGAGGGAGCGCAGCTCGGGGCCGGGGTCGAGGCCGAGCTGGTCGGCCAGCTGCCGGGCCGCGCGGCGCAGTACGGCCAGCGCCTCCGCCTGCCGCCCGGTGCGGTACAGGGACAGGGCGAGCAGGCACCACAGCCGCTCGCGCAGCGGGTTCTCGGCCGTCTCCGCCTCCAGGTCCGTGATCACGGCCTGTGGGCGGCCCAGGTCGAGCAGCGCCCGGGCGCGCCGCTCGAGCGCGACCAGGCGCAGCTCGCGCAGCCGGCTCACCTCGGTGAGGGCCCAGGTCTCGTCCCCGAACTCCCCGTACGGCACGCCCCGCCACAGCCCGAACGCGGCGTCCAGGCAGGTCAGCGCCTCCCCCGGCGACTGGAACTCCGACCGGCCCACCAGCTCCTCGAACCGCGACGCGTCCACGTCATCGGCGGCCAGCAGGTAGCCGGGCGGCCGGCCGATCAGCACCTTGGGCTTGGCCCACGGGCCGCGGTCCGGCTCGATCGCCCGGCGCAGGTTCGACACGTACGAGTGCAGCGACGACAGCCCGCTGGGCGGCGGCGTGTCCCCGTACATGTCATGGATCAGGGTGTCGGTGGAGACCACGACCCCCCGTGCGATGAGGAGCCGGGCCAGCACCGCGCGCGGGCGGGCCCCGCCCAGGCCGACGGGCTCCCCGCCGTCGGCACGGACCTCGAGAGGTCCCAGAACTCGAAATTCCACAGCACGTCCGGTTCGCTCAGGCGGATCTGGAGAAGTCAGGCGGATCTGGAGAAGAGGGTGGCCGCGGGCCGCAGGGCCATCAGCAGGCCGAGCGCGGCGTACCCGATGACCAGGTGGGTGCCGCCGACCCAGCGGGCCAGCTGCTCGCCGACCAGCAGGTAGCAGGGGACGGTCACGACCGCCCAGCTCTCCGCGATGAGCGGCCACCAGCGCAGCACCCCGCGCCACCGCGCGGTGACGGCGAGCTTGACGCTGATCGCGGCCATGCCCAGCATCGACAGCGGCCAGCAGATGTCGAGGAAGGCCAGCCAGGTCTCGTCCTTGACGCCGTCCGGCAGGACGCCGTGCAGCAGCGACCAGACGCCGGCGAGGCCGAGCACCGCGGCCTCGAGCTTGAGCGCCACCGCGGCGCCTCGCGAGGTGCCGATCGCCCGCGTCTTCATCTGCACCCAGAGCAGGCAGAAGATGCCGAGCTGGAACACCAGCCCGGTCAGGTCGATGATCCGCTCGCCCACGCCGACGCCTTGCGTGCCGTGGATGTAGATGGCCGTCGCCCAGGTCAGCGAGCCGACCATCAGCCCGATCCCGGCGCGGCGGACGGCACTCTCGCTCGCGGCCGGGGCGGCGCCGGTGTAGGGGGTGGAGTTGAGCACCTGGGTGTCCGTACGGGCCCGGGCGGGCTCGTTGCGGATGTGGGCGTCCATGGGGTTCCTTCCGGTTTGTTGCGATGCCCCCAACGATGTCCGCCCGCTGTCCCGGGCCGGCAGAGCCGCCCGTCCCTGATCCGGTCCCGAGGCGCCCCGCCGTGTCCCGGGACAGGCTGTCCCGGGACAACGGGACACATATCCGGCGACAATGCTCAGGTGACAAAAGCCAGCCGCCTGTCCGCGGTCCCGGCGGCGCTCGCGGTCGTGCTCACGGTCGGCACGGTGCTGCTGGACGTCCGCAACTCCGGGATCTCGTTGCCGCCCGGCGCGGGCCTCGAAGCCGTGAGCTGGCCGGCCGCGGTGTCGGGCCTGGCCCAGGCGGTGCCCGGCGCGCTGCTGCTGCGGCGGCTGCCCCGGCATCCCGTCGCCTGGGTGCTGACCCTGTCGGGCGTGCACTGGGCGCTGAACGGCTTCTCCGGCGCCTGGTCGGTGTACGCGATCTACACCTCGCCGGGGGCCTTCGCGGCCGCGCCGGCCTACTGGTTCTACGCCCGGTTCGGCGCGGCGCTGCTGGTCGGGCTGCCGCTGCTGATCCTGCTCTTCCCCGACGGGCGGCTGCCCGCCGCCAAGGGCTGGCGGCGGCTGTCGATCGCCGGACTGGGGCTGGCCGGCTACCTGCCGCTGGTGTGGATATTCGTGCCGGCGTCCGCGATGATGCGGTTCGAGAACGCCCCGTTGCCCCCGGAGATCCTGCGGCTCGGCCTCGACGCCGTCAGCCTGGAGCTGCCGTACGAGGCGTGGGCGGCCCTGCTCGGCCTCGCCCGAGCAGGGGCGGCGGTGAGCCTGATCATCCCCTGCGCGGTCATGGTGCACCGCTACCGGCGGGCGGACGCGGAGCGGCGCGCCCAGATCCGCTGGCTGACCTGGGCCGCGCTGGCCGACATGTTCGTGCTCCTGGTGCCCCTGGAACAGCTGTCGTCGGTGCTCATGTGCGTCGGGATCGCGCTCACCTCCGCCGCGGTGCTGATCGCGGTGACCGAATACCGCCTGTACGACATCGACCGGCTGCTGCCGGCGACCTTCCTGTACGGGATGCTCGCGGTCCTGGTGGTCGCGATCGACGTGGCCGTGTTCACCGTTGCGGGCAGCGTGCTGGGCGAGCGCGACTCCGCGCTGGCCGCCATCGCGATCGTCTCGGTGGCCTACGCGCCGCTGCGGACGTGGTTGTGGCGGGCGGCGCGGCGGCTGGTGCGCGGGGCGCGCGACGACCCGTACGCGATGGTCTCGACGCTCGCCGAGCGGCTCGAGGTCACCACCGAGCCCGACGCGCAGCTCGCCGCGCTGGCCCACACGGTGTCCGAGGCGTTCCGGCTGCCGTACGTACGGGTGGAGATCGAGCGGCCGGGCGGCGTGCGTACGGTGGTCGAGCACGGCGCCCCGGACGGGCCGCAGCTGTCGCTGCCGGTCGCCTACCGCGACGAGGCCGTGGGCCGGCTGGTCCTGTGCCGGGCCGACCTGACCGAGCGCGACCAGCGGCTGCTCGGCGACCTCGTCCGGCAGGCCGCCCAGGCGGCGCGGGCCAGCGAGCTCAGCGCCGACCTGCAGCGCATCCGCGCCAGGCTCGTGACCGCGCGCGAGGAGGAGCGCCGCCGGATCCGCCGCGACCTGCACGACGGCCTCGGGCCCAGCCTCGGCGCCGTCGCGCTGCGCATAGAGACCGCCCGCAACCTGGCCGCCACCGCGCCCGCCGAGTCCGATCGCATCCTGGAGCAGACCGCGGCCGAGGTCTCCGTCGTGCTGGCCGACGTCCGCCGCCTGGTGCACGACCTGCGCCCGCCGGCGCTCGACGAGCTCGGCGTGCTCCGGGCCGTGGAGCAGCAGGCCGACCGGGTCCGCTCCGGCGGCCTGCAGGTCGCCGTGACCGGCGACGACGCGCTCGGCTCGCTGCCCGCCGCGGTGGAGGTGGCCGCGTACCGCATCGTGTCGGAGGCGCTGGCCAACGTGGTGCGGCACGCCGCGGCGACGCACTGCGAGATCATGCTCGGTGTGCGCGGGCGGACCCTGGAGATCACGGTACGCGACGACGGCCGCGGCATCGGCCGCGACGTCGAGGCCGGGGTCGGTATGTTGTCCCTGCGCGAGCGGGCGGCCGAGCTCGGCGGGGAGTGCCAGGTCACCTGCCCGCCCGGCGGCGGGACGCTCGTCCGCGCGCGACTTCCCCTCGAACAGACCACGGAGGTGGCCGGTGTCCGATGAGACGATCCGAGTGCTGCTCGCCGACGACCATCCGGTCTACCGCGACGGGCTGGCGGCGCTGCTGGCCTCCTTGCCCGGCATCGACGTCGTGGGCACCGCCGCGGACGGCCGGCAGGCCGTCGCGCTGGCCGCCGACCTGCAGCCGGACATCGTGGTCATGGACGTCAGCATGCCGGAGCTGGACGGCATCGAGGCCACCCGCCGGGTCGTCGCCGACAGCCCGCACATCGGGGTGGTCATGCTGACCATGTCGGAGCAGGATGCCACCCTGTTCGCGGCGATGCGCGCCGGAGCCCGCGGATACCTGCTCAAAGGGGCGAACCAGGCCGAGATCGTCCGCGCCATCCAGGCAGTCGCCCACGGCGAGGCCATCTTCGGGCCGTCGATCGCCCGGCGGGTGACCGAGTTCTTCACCGCGCCGCCGACCGAGGATTCGGCATTCCCGCAGCTCACGCCGCGCGAGCTGGAGATCCTCACGCTGATCGCGGCCGGCCGGTCGAATCCGCAGATCGCCTCGGAGCTGTTCCTGTCGCCCAAGACCGTGCGCAACAACGTGTCCAACATCTTCGCCAAGCTGCACGTGGCCGACCGCACCGAGGCCATCATCCGCGCCCGCGACGCGGGTCTCGCCCGCTGATCCCCTTCGAAAAGAGGGGGTTGTCAGGGGTTGCGTTTCTACGTGGACGACTCCAGGTGCTGCTGGATGACGGCCATGACGTCCTGGGGCGAGGCCGCGCGGCTGAAGGTGGCGACGACGATCTGGTCGCCCTTGTCCTGCGGCTGCTCCAGGTGGCGGAAGGTGGCGATCACGTACCGCAGCGCGTGGTCGAGGGGGCCGGACGGGTCGTACGTGCCGCCCGCGCGCAGCCATCCCCGCAGCACCTGGTTGTGCGCGGCCACCACGGAGGCGGCCATGAGCTCGGCGCGCAGGCCGGCGTCGGGGGAGTCGCCGAGCCACTCGCCGACGAACTCGCGGAACAGCCGCTGGTAGCGGGCCACGCTGGCGATCTCCCTGTCGCGTAGCGCCGGCACGCGGCGGACCAGGCGATATCGGCGCAGCGACACCTCGGCGTCGTCGACGTAGCGGGCGAGCACGATGCGCACCGCGTCGGTGATGGCGACGATCGCGGTGTCCGCGGTCGAGGCCCGCAGCCGCGCGGCGATCCTCTCCAGCAGGGTGTCGTGGTCGGGGAAGATCGCGTCTTCCTTGGAGCGGTAGTAGCGGAAGAACGTGCTGCGGCTCACGCCTGCTCGCGCGGCGATGTCGTCGACGGTGGTCTCGTCGTAGCCGCGCTCGTCGAACAGCGCCACGGCGGCTTCGGCGAGGCGCTGGCTGATGGGCGGTTTCGGCACGTGGTCATTCTCCCGAAAGTTAGGGGTATCCAAGCGTGCGAAACTGAGTATCGTCAATATGAAACTGAGTCTTATCGTGGGTCTTATCGGCGGTGGTGCATGTCAGCGCAAGGCACAGCGGGCAGCCTGGCCCGCCTCAAGGAGCGGTTGGATGAGGCAGTTCACGTGGGCGAGGCCCGGGCGGCGGCCAAGCAGCACGCGAAGGGCAGGCTGACCGCGCGGGAGCGGATCGAGCGGCTGCTGGACGCGGGCTCTTTCGTCGAGCTGGACGCGCTGGCCCGCGGCGGGCTCGTGTACGGCGACGGCGTGGTGACCGGTTACGGGACGGTCGACGGCCGCCAGGTGTGCGTCTTCTCGCAGGATTTCACGGTGTCCGGCGGCAGCCTGGGGGAGGTGTACGGGCAGAAGATCTGCAAGGTCATGGACCTGGCCATGAAGAACGGCGTGCCGATCATCGGCATCAACGAGGGCGCCGGGGCGCGCATCCAGGAGGGCGTCGTCTCGCTCGGCCTCTACGGCGAGATCTTCCGCCGCAACATCCGGGCCTCCGGCGTGATCCCGCAGATCTCCCTGATCATGGGCGCGTGCGCGGGCGGCCACGTCTACTCGCCGGCTCTCACGGATTTCACGATCATGGTGGACGAGTCGTCGCACATGTTCGTGACGGGCCCGGACGTCATCAAGACCGTCACCGGTGAGGACGTCACCTTCGAGGAGCTGGGCGGCGGCCGGGTGCACAACAGCCGCAGCGGCATCGCCCACTACCTGGCCCATGACGAGGACGACGCGCTCGACTACGCCCGGGCGCTGCTGTCGTACCTGCCGCAGAACAACCTGGACGACGCGCCGCACCCCGAGTTCGAGGCCGATCTGGAGCTCGGCGCCGACGACCTGGCGCTGGACGAGCTGGTGCCGGACTCGCCGAACCAGCCGTACGACATGCACGAGGTCATCGCGGCCCTGCTGGACGACGGCGAGTTCCTGGAGGTGCAGCCGCTGTTCGCGCCGAACATCGTGGTCGGCTTCGGGCGCGTGGAGGGCCGGTCGGTGGGTGTGGTGGCCAACCAGCCGATGCGGCTGGCGGGCACGCTCGACATCGACGCCTCCGAGAAGGCCGCCCGGTTCGTGCGCACGTGTGACGCGTTCAGCATCCCGGTGCTCACGCTCGTGGACGTGCCCGGCTTCCTGCCCGGCACCGAGCAGGAGTGGAACGGCATCATCCGGCGCGGCGCCAAGCTCCTGTACGCCTACGGCGAGGCCACGGTCCCGCTGGTCACGGTGATCACCCGCAAGGCGTACGGCGGGGCGTACGACGTGATGGGCTCCAAGCACCTGGGCGCGGACGTGAACCTGGCCTGGTCGACCGCGCAGATCGCGGTGATGGGCGCCCAGGGCGCGGTCAACATCCTGCACCGCAAGCGGCTGGCCGCCGCCGACGACCCGGACGCGCTGCGGGCCGAGCTGGTGCGCGAGTACGAGGACACCCTCGCCACCCCCTACCTGGCGGCCGAGCGCGGCTATGTGGACGCGGTGATCGCGCCGAGCGAGACCCGGCGCGAGGTCACCCGCGCGCTGCGGCTGCTGCGCGGCAAGCGCGACGCTCTGCCGCCCAAGAAGCACGGGAACATCCCGCTATGAACGTGATCAAGGGCGATCCTTCGCCGGAAGAGCTGGCCGCGCTGGTCGTGGCGCTGCGCGCTCTCGCAGATGACGACGTTCCCGAGCCGCCACGGCCTCCCCGCCGCCGTGTGCTGCGCCGCCCGTTGGTGACCGGCCCCCGCGGATGGCGGGAGTCGAGCTGGAGTCTTGGAGGATCCCTGTGAGCACGACCTTGCGCAAGGTGCTCGTCGCCAACCGCGGCGAGATCGCCGTCCGGATCGTCCGGGCCTGCCGCGACGCGGGGATCGCCTGCGTGGCGGTCTACGCCGACCAGGACCGCGACGCGCTCTTCGTCCGGATGGCCGATGAGGCGTACGCGCTGGGCGGCGCCACGCCGGGGGAGACGTACCTGTCGATCGAGAAGATCATCGAGGTGGCCGCGCGGTCGGGCGCCGACGCGGTGCACCCCGGGTACGGCTTCCTGGCCGAGAACTCCGGCTTCGCCCAGGCGGTCATCGACGCGGGCCTGGTGTGGATCGGGCCGCCGCCCGCGGCGATCACCGCGCTCGGCGACAAGGTGCAGGCCCGGCACATCGCCCAGAAGGTCGGCGCGCCCCTGGTGGCCGGGACCCCCGACCCGGTGTCCGGCGTGGACGAGGTCCTGCGCTTCGCCGAGCAGCACGGCCTGCCGATCGCGATCAAGGCGGCCTTCGGCGGCGGCGGGCGCGGGCTCAAGGTCGCCCGCACCCTGGAGGAGATCCCCGACCTGTACGACAGCGCCGTGCGCGAGGCCGTGACCGCGTTCGGGCGGGGCGAGTGCTTCGTGGAGCGCTACCTGGACCGGCCCCGCCACGTGGAGACCCAGTGCCTGGCCGACGCGTACGGCAACGTGGTCGTGGTCTCCACCCGCGACTGCTCGCTGCAGCGCCGCCACCAGAAGCTCGTCGAGGAGGCGCCCGCCCCGTTCCTCACCGGCGAGCAGGAGGCCCTGCTGCGCCGGAGCTCCAAGGCGATCCTCCGCGAGGCCGGCTACGTCGGCGCCGGGACGTGCGAGTTCCTCGTCGGCCAGGACGGCACGATCTCCTTCCTGGAGGTCAACACCCGCCTTCAGGTGGAGCACCCGGTCACCGAGGAGGTCACCGGCATCGACCTGGTACGCGAGATGTTCCGGATCGCGGCGGGGGAGGAGCTCGGCTACGACGATCCCGAGCCGCGCGGCCACTCGATCGAGTTCCGGATCAACGCCGAGGACGCCGGACGCAACTTCCTGCCCGCCCCCGGCACCATCACCGGCTGGCGGGCCCCCTCCGGACCGGGCGTGCGTCTCGACGCCGGGTACGAGCAGGGCGAGACCGTGCCGGGCGCCTTCGACTCGCTGATCGCCAAGCTGGTCGTCACCGGCGCCACCCGCGAGCAGGCCCTCCAGCGCGCGGGCCGGGCGCTGGCGGAGTTCGGGATCGACGGCATGCCGACCGTGCTGCCGTTCCACCGGGCCGTGGTGGCGGAGGAGGCGTTCACCGCCGTCCCCTTCACCGTGCACACCAGGTGGATCGAGACCGAGTTCGACAACCTGATCGCTCCCTACGACGGCGTGCCCGGCGAGGCCCCGGAGCAGGGCGAGCGCGAGCGGATCACCGTCGAGGTGGCGGGCAAGCGGCTGGAGGTCGTGCTTCCCGCCGGCACCGCGAAGCCGCGCGCGGCCGCCAAGGCCGCTCCCCGGCGCGAGAAGAGAGGCGCGGCCAAGGCCGCAGCCGGTGGGAACGCCCTGGTCAGCCCGATGCAGGGCACCATCGTCAAGGTGATGGCCACCGACGGCGACGACGTGACCGCCGGGGCCACCATCGTGGTGCTGGAGGCCATGAAGATGGAGCAGCCGCTCACCGCCCACAAGGCCGGGACCATCGTCGGGATGTCCGCCCAGGTCGGAGCCGCGGTGGCGGCCGGGACCGTGATCTGCGAGATCAAGGACCCGGCCTGACGCCGAGGCGGACCCGGCCGGTCAGCGCTTGAGGCGCAGGCCGCGCAGGAAGCCCCACAACCCGCCGGACCGGGACGAGTCCGGCCCCGCCTGGGCCTCGCCCGCCGCGGACGGCTGTGCCGCGGGCGCGTCGGCGCCGTCGCCGGCGCGCTCGCCCGCCGGTACGTAGCCCTCGGCGAGCTCGAACTGGACCGGCAGGGACCGCAGGGCGCGCATGAAGGGTGAGGGGCGCCAGGGCAGCTGGTCGGCCGGGAGCGCGAGCTTGATCTTGGTGAGCCGGCTGAACAGCCGGCGTACGGCGATCGTCGTCATCTGGGTCGCCAGCCGGTGCCCCAGGCAGCTGTGCGGCCCCGCGCCCCACGCCAGGTGCGCGCGGGTGCTGCGGATGGCCTCGTGGTCGAGCGCCCCGGCGAAGCGCGGATCGGCGTGGGCGCCCGCGACGGAGAGCATCACCGGGTCGCCGGCGGCGATCGTGTAGTGGCCCATCTTCACGTCGGTCTTGGGGAAGCGGAAGGTCAGGTTGGCCATCGGCGGGTTGAGCAGCGCGACCCGGTTGACCGTCTCGTCGATCGCGCCCACCGACAGGCTCGCCCGCACGTCCCGGTTGGAGACGACCTCGACGACGACGTTGCAGACGAGGCTGGCGGTGAAGTCGAGCAGGCCGGGCAGCATGAGCAGCTCGCGGGCCAGCTCGTCCAGCGTGAGGTCCGGAGCGGCCGCGATCATGTAGGAGGGCAGGTCCTCGCCGGGACGCTCCCGCTTGGCGGCCGCGAGCTCCGTCATGGCCGCGTACAGCCGCTCGAACGCCGCGGCCGCGTCGGGCCCGGCGTCGATCATCCGCCAGATGTCCATCACGACCTCTTCGCCGCGTGCCGCGGAGAAGCCGAGCATGCGGTTGGCGACCATGAGCGGGAGCGGCCGGGCGTACTGGGCAGCCAGGTCGGCCCACCCCGTGGAGCCGCCTTCCGCCAGCACGCCGATGAGGTCGTCGGCGTACTGCACGACGGCCTGTTCGAGCAGCTGGGCCTGCGGCTGGGTGTGGTCCTGGAACGGCGCCAGCGCCTGCGTCCACGCGTTGCGGAACCGGCGCTGCGCGGCGCCCTCCGCGAAGGCCGAGTTGTTGATCTGGAAGACGGGCAGCAGCGGCCAGTCCGCCGGGATCCGGCCCTCGACGTTCATCCGCCATCTGTCCACGCTCTTGGTCCAGATGCCGCCCGAGTTCTGCAGGACGCGGAGCACCTCCTCGTAGCCGAGGACGAACCAGACCGGCACGCCGAGGACGTCGACCGGGGCGACTGGGCCGTACCTCTTGCGCAGGCGTTCGTGGACGAAGGCGGGGTCCGCGTCGTAGTCCCTGGTCAGCAGCGGTTCTACGGACATCGACAGCAAGGGTTCTGCGGGCTGCTGGGCCCATGGGCCGTGGGTCACGGGGATGAACTACCTCTCTGGGAGCTTTGGGCCGGTTCGCTCAAGAGATCTGAAAGCATCACGCAAAGCGCCCGTCATGGCAAGAGGAAAGTGTACGGCCTGTCTTGAATCATGGACGCAGCGTGGTCTCCGGCGGTCTTTCAAGCGATCTGCTATCGAATGTCATGCATCGACGATCACAATCCTCTGGTGAGCCCTGAACCCCAGCAAATAGGCCCATACACCATCATCCGCCCCTTGGGTCAGGGCGGTATGGGGGTCGTCTACCTGGCCCGGGACCAGGGATCCCGGCTCGTCGCGCTGAAGAGGCTGCGCGAGGGACCGGCCGGCGACGCGGGCTTCCGCCGCCGGTTCACCAGGGAGGTCGAGGCGGCGCGCAGCGTGGCCCGCTTCTGCACGGCGCCGGTGCTGGACGCGGGCATCGACGGCGAGAGCGCGTACATCGTCACCGAGTACGTGGACGGCCCCGACCTGGCCACCGCCATCAGGAAACGCGGTCCGATGGCCGGGGCCGACCTGGAGGCCCTGTCCGTCGGCGTGGCGACCGCGCTCACCGCCATCCACCAGGCCGGGGTCGTGCACCGCGACCTGAAGCCGCAGAACATCCTGCTCAGCCCCGTCGGCCCGCGGGTGATCGACTTCGGCATCGCGCAGCTCGTGGAGCCGGACGCGAGCCGGTCCACCGGGATCGTGGGGACTCCTGCGTACATGTCGCCGGAGCAGGCCACCGAAGGCCGGATCACGGCCGCGAGCGACGTGTTCGCCTGGGGCGGCGTCGTGGCGTACGCGGCGACCGGCCGGCCGCCGTTCGGGTCGGGCGGCGCGCCCGAGGTGCTGTTCAGGGTGGTGCACTACGCGCCCGAGCTGACGGGCCTGGACGAGCGGCTCAGGCCCCTGGTGGAGCAGGCGCTGGACAAGGACCCGGCGCGGCGGCCCACGGCCCAGCAGCTCCTCGACCGCCTGCTCGGCCGGGAGTCGGTGTCGGTGGACACCGGGGTCCGCAAGGTGAGCAACTCGTGGGCGGCCTCGCCGGCCCGCCGCCGGGACCCGCGCCCCCCGGGCCGCTGGAAGGCCCCCGTGGCGATCGCCACCGCGCTCCTGGTGACCGGGGCCACGGTCGCGGCGACCTGGCGCCCCTGGGAGACGCCGGCGCGGTCCCAGGTCACCGGCACGACGCCGCGGCAGAGCGGCCCCGTGCTGGCCCAGCGGAGCGGGTACGTGTACAACCTGGACAACGAGTACATGCCCGTCCACGTCGCGATCGAGAAGCTCTACCGCGTGGGGGACCACGTGCGGCTCGAGTGGACGGTCAGGAACGACGCCGGACATGGCGAGGCCGCGGACCTGCCCATGATCCTCGGTACGGATGCCACCGACGCCTCGGGCATCACCCTGAACTACAAGGGAGCGCCCCGGCCACTCAACCCCCACATCGAGGAGAACGGCTCCTGCTCGTGCTCCGGCTGGGGCTATCACAGCCTCGCTCCGTCCGGATCCATCCGCCTCAACGCGGAGTTCAGCGGTGTGCCAGGGAAAACGTCGAAGGCCGACGTCAACTTGCTGGGGCTGGGCTTCTTCAGGGACCTCCCCATCACCTGATCCGGGCAGCATAGTGGAGCCTTGGCGGGATATGTCCTACTCTGGGGCTGCGAGGGGAGTACTTCCCAAGTGCCGATCCGGTCAGTACGGACGTACCATGCGTCCCCGGACGGCCGCCCGCTACCCCCGGGTGAAGGAGACCTCGAACGGCTGAGCACGTTCGAGGAGGTTTCATGTCCGCGGGGACATTTCTGGCTGCGCCCGAACAGGGCAGCATCGCGTCCGTCACCCTGTGGGCGGTCACTGTGGCCGCCCTGGTCCTGCTGTTGGTGATCGACATCCTGCTGACCCGGCGCCCGCACGAGGTCCACATGCGCGAGGCCCTGGCTTGGTCCGCGTTCTACCTGGTGCTCCCGCTGGGCTTCGGCGCGTACCTGTGGGGCTCCTTCGGCACCGGGGTGGCCGTGGAGTTCTTCACCGGGTACGTGGTGGAGAAGTCGTTGTCGGTCGACAACCTGTTCGTGTTCATGCTGCTGCTGACGGCCTTCGCCGTGCCGAACGAGCTGACCCAGCGAGTGCTGCTGTACGGCATCATCGGGGCGCTCGTGCTGCGCGTGATCTTCATCGCGCTGGGAGCGGCCGCGCTGCAGAGCGGCACGTGGGCGTTCCTGCTGTTCGGGGCGGTCCTGATCGTCACCGCGGGCAAGGTGCTCAAGGAGGCGCTGAAGGGGGACGAGCAGCACGTCGACGTCTCCTCCATGCGCAGCGTCCGGCTGCTGCGCCGGTTCGTCCAGGTCACCCCCGACTACCGCGGCTTCCGCCTGATGGTGCGCGAGCACGGCCGCCTGGCGATCACCCCGCTGGCCCTGGCCACCGTGGCGGTGTTCGCCACCGACATCGTCTTCGCCGTCGACTCGGTGCCCGCCGTCTACGGGGTGACCGAGGACCCCTTCCTCGTCTTCGCCACCAACGCCTTCGCGCTGCTGGGCCTGCGGGCGCTGTACTTCGTGCTGCGGGACGCGCTGGCCAAGCTGCGGCACCTCAACCACGGCCTGGCCGTCATCCTGGCCTTCATCGGCGTCAAGCTGGTCCTGCACTGGGCGCACGGCATCTGGGCGTGGGTGCCCGAGATCCCCACCCTCGCCTCGCTCGGCGTCATCGTCGCGGTCCTGGTCACCGTCACGCTCACCAGCCTGTACGCCGGCCGGCGCGCCGATTCGGCGCCCGAGCCCGGCGAGGACGCCGAGCGCCCCAAGGCGCTGCAGCACGACCCGATGGACCCGTGAGATCGGTCGTCAGGGGGAGGCGGCGAGGCCGTCCAGGGTGACGGTGATGTGGCGGTCGGCGGCGGCGGGCGACACCTGCTCGTGGAGCCAGGCGGCGGCGGACGTGAGGGCGGTCACGTCCGCGCCGGTCGCGTCGGCGCGCAGGGCGCCCGATTCGCGCCCCCGCGCGACGAGCCGCTCGCCGATCTCGGCCATGCGCACGCACGAGGCGTGCAGCTCCGACGCCTCGTCGTCCAGGCCGCCGGCGATCAACGCGGCCAGGCCGCGATAGGTGGCGGCGTGCGCCGTGGCCGCGCGGACCCAGGCGGCGAGCGCGTCCGGCGCCGGGCCGGTCAGGAGCCGCTCGCCGAGCTCGAACAGGGCCGCGTTACGGTCCCTGAGCAGCGCGCCGATCAGGGCGCGGCGGCTGGGGAAGTGGCCGTAGAGCGTGCCGATGGCCACCCCGGCGCGCCGGGCGATGCCTTCCAGGCTGGACTCCACGCCCTGCTCCCTGAAGGCGGCGTCGGCCTCGGCGAGCAGGCGCTCGTAGTTGCGGCGGGCGTCGGCGCGGGGCCGTCGGGTCGTGGTCATGCGGGCTTCCCTAGTAATTCGAGGCTGCCTCGATATAGCCTTAGTCGAGGTTGCCTCAGTTTAGCGGAAGGCTTGTCATGATCTTGATTACCGGAGCCACCGGATCCATCGGCACGCACCTCGTGCGGCTCCTGGGGGAGAAGGGGGTGGCGTTCAGGGCGCTCGTCCGCGACGAGGACAAGGGGCGGGCCCTGGGCTGCGACGTCGTGATCGGGGACTTCGACGACCCCGGCTCGCTCACTGCCGCCATGGAGGGCGTCGACCGGCTCTTCCTCAACGCCGGCGGCGCCCAGCCGGTGGACGGCGAGCAGCCGATGGTCCGCCAGCAGAGGGCGGCCATTGACGCGGCGCGGGCCGCCGGGGTGTCGAGCGTGGTGAAGGTGTCGGTCTCAGGAGCCCAGCGGGGCGGCCGCCTGGCCCAGGGCGCGCACTGGGAGATCGAGGAGTACCTCAAGGCGTCGGGGCTCGGCTGGTCGATGCTGCGGCCCGGCGGATTCATGCAGAACTTCATCACCGGGACGGCGGCCTTCACCGCCGACGGCAAGCTCCTCGACGTTTACGGAGGCGCGCCGGTCTCGTACATCGACTGCCACGACATCGCCGCCTGCGCCGCCGCCCTGCTCACCGGATCGGGCGGCCTCGGCGAGACGTACGAGCTCACGGGCCCCCGGGCGCTCACCTACGCCGAGCTCGCGCAGGAGTTCTCGGCCGCGCTGGGCCGGAGGGTCGAGCACGCCGAGCTGTCCCCGGACGAGCTGGCCGCCGGGGTGCGCGCGCAGGGGTTGCCCGCGCGGTTCGCCGACGACCTGGCCGAGCTCTGCCGGCAGGTGGCGGGCGGCTCGCTGGCCGCCACGACGACCGCGGTCAGGGACCTGACGGGTCGCGAGCCCCGGACGTTCGGGGAGTTCCTGGCGGCCAACGCGGAGGCACTGCGAACCACGGTGGGCTGAGCCGCGGTTGTACGCCAGGTTGACGCGAGCATTGACACCTCGTAGGCGATAAGTGGAACAATGCGCGTTTTGTGTTATCGGAACGGTGACACTCCTGTCTCCTGATCGGAGCAGCGGAGGCTCCGGATCGAGGTGCTGGATGTACGCGCGGCCGACGTACGAGGTCGAAACGGTGCTCGCCGCCATGGCGGGCGACCGTGACGCGATCGACGAACTGGTCAGGAGCCACCTGCCGCTCGTGTACAACATCGTGGGCCGCGCCATGAACGGCCACGCGGACGTGGACGACGTCGTTCAGGAGACGATGGCCAGGGTCGTGACCGGCGTGTCCGGGCTGCGCGACCCGGGCAGCTTCCGCTCCTGGCTCGTCGCCATCGCCCTGAACCAGGTACGCGAGTGGCGGCAGGCGCCGGGCGCCGCGCTCGCCGCCATCGACGAGGCGATGGGCCTGGCCGACGCGGCCTCCGACTTCGCCGCGCTCACCGTCACCCGGCTCGGCCTGTCCGGGCAGCGCAAGGAGGCCACCGAGGCGGCCCGCTGGCTCGACGCCGACGACCGCGAGGTGCTCGCGCTGTGGTGGATGGAGGTGGCCGGCGAGCTGGCCAGGACCGAGCTGGCCGCCGCGCTGGGGACGAACGAGCAGCACGCCGCCGTACGCGTCCAGCGCACCAAAGGCCGCCTGGAGACCGCCCGCGCGGTGGTGCGCGCGCTGGCCGCCCGCCCGCCCTGCCCCGAGCTGGCCGCCGTGGCGCAGACCTGGAACGGCGCCCCGTCCGACCTGTGGCGCAAGCGGCTGTCCCGGCACGTGCGCGACTGCCCGGTCTGCGGCGAGCACACCTCCGACCTGGTGCCGGCCGAGCGGCTGCTGGCCGGGCTCGGCCTGGTGGCCGTCCCCGCCGGCATCGCCGCCGGTCTGCTGGAGATCGCGCGTACGGCCGCCGCGCCGGTCGTCAAGGGCGGCCTGCTGGCCAAGGGCAAGGCGGCGGCGGGCTCGGCGCTGGCCGCCAAGCCGATCGCGGTCACCGCGGCCGGCGCCACGCTGATCGCCGGGGGAGCGGTGGTCGTCCAGACCCTCCTGCCCGAGCCCGCGCCGCCCCGGCGGGCCACACCGGTGGTGGTGTCGTCCTCGCCCGCTTCTTCGCGCCGTCCTGTGAGGCCCGCGCGGAGCCCGTACGGACTGACGGTCGACGCCGTGGACCAGGCCCCGCCGAAGAACCGGCCGCCCGCCCCGCTGCCCCGGCGCCCCGCCGGCACGGTGGTCATCGGCGGCAAGCACGGATACTCCAGGTACGGCGGAGCCCCGTCGATCACCCACAGGGGCGACTACGTCACCGTCACCGGCCGCGGCTACGTCCAGGTCCGCTGGGGCATCCTCTACCGCAACCGCGTAGGCCCCTTCCCGCCCGCGACCTGGACCGGGCTCAGGGGCAAGCTGTTCCACGTCGCGTCGGGCGGCGGCCGGCGGATGGACGACGAGCAGGCGCCCGGCGTCACCTGGATGGGCTCGCCCGAGACCGGCTTCGCCCGGCTGCCGCGCGGCCAGCAGCAGATGTGGCAGAACGAGTTCTACTACCTCGACGGTCGCGTGACCTTCCACAACAACGAGAGCGGCACGGACATCGACCTCACCGTCGCGCCCAAGTCCTGGCAGGAGGTCTGGGCCGACCTCTCGGCCAGGCCCGACCCGGCCAAGGGCATCGTCCGGTACGGCCTGACCCGCGACACCGGCGACGACCGCGCCCCCGTCCCCCAGTACGTCACCAGGGCCGCGAACCCGGAGCGGGTCCCGCAGCGAAGCCGGGTCTGAGATTTGTGTTATCCGGGCCCGGCCAGGGGGTCTCCTGTGACGAGAGTGACCCCTGAGGAAGGATTCACATGACCACGCAGCCCTCCCGCCGGAGCGTGCTGAAGGCGGCCGCGACCGCGGGCGCCGCCGCCGCACTGCCCGCCGCGCTCCCCATCGGGCCCGCGGCCGCGGCGGCCTTCAAGCACCCCGGCCTGCTGCACACGCAGGCCGACTTCGACCGGATGCGGGCCCAGGTGAACGCCGGCGCCCAGCCCTGGAAGGCCGGCTGGGACAAGCTGACGGCCAACGGCCGCTCCAGGAGCACCTGGAAGCCGCGCCCGCTCGAGACGGTGGTCAGGGGCGGCACGGGCGCGAACCACGTCCAGCTCGCCATCGACGTGGCCGCCGCCTACCAGAACGCGCTGCGCTGGAAGATCAGCGGGGAGAAGGCGCACGGCGACGCCGCCCGCGACATCCTCAACGCCTGGTCGGCCGTGCTCAAGGCGGTGACCGGCAACGCCGACCGCTACCTGGCGGCCGGGATCCTGGGCTGGCAGCTCGCCAACGTCGCCGAGATCATGCGCGGCTACCCCGGCTTCGACTTCGAGCGCTTCACGAAGATGATGCTGACGGTCTTCTACCCGATGAACGACCGGTTCCTGAAGGAGCACAACGGTGCCTGCATCACCAACTACTGGGCCAACTGGGACCTGTGCGCCATGGCCTCCGTGCTCGCCATCGCCGTCCTGTGCGACGACCGCGCCAAGGTCGACCAGGCCGTCGACTACTTCAAGCACGGCAAGGGCAACGGCTCCATCATGAACGCGGTGCCGTTCCTGCATCCCGGCGGGCTCGGGCAGTGGCAGGAGAGCGGCCGCGACCAGGGACACACCAGCGTCGGCGTCGGGTGGATGGGCGTGCTCTGCGAGATGGCCTGGAACCAGGGCATCGACCTGTACGGCTACGCGGACGACCGGTTCATGAAGGGCGCCGAGTACGTGGCCAAGTACAACCTGGGCGAATCGGTGCCGTTCACGACGTACAAGTGGGGACAGGGCACGACCTGTGTCCAGCGGCAGCAGACCGAGATCTCCGCCGCCGGGCGCGGGGCCGCCGACCCGATCTGGGCGCTGCTCCTCAACCACTACGGCCTGCGGCGGGGGCTGGCGGTGCCGTACATCGAGGCGTACGGCAAGCGCGTCGCGCCGGAAGGGGGCGGCGGGGACTACGGCGGCTCCAAGTACGACCACCTCGGCTTCGGCACCCTGACCTTCACCCGCGCCACGGCGGGGAGCGGTGGCGGGCTGCTCGCGACGGGGGTGTCGAGGGTGTTCCGGCCGGTCAACCGCCCGGGGACGTACCTCCAGGCCACGGGCCGGATCGGGGCGGAGCCGGTCACCCTCCGCGTCGTGCCCGGTCTGGACGACGCGAAGGCCTACTCCTTCGTCGACCCTGAGGGGCGTTACCTGCGGCATCGCGACTTCCTGATCCGGTTCGAGACCAACGACGGGACCGCTCTGTTCCGGCGCGACGCCACCTTCCACGCCCGGCCCGGCACGGCCGAGGGCTCGGTCCGCCTGGAGTCCCTCAACTACCCGGGCCGCTTCGTCCGCCACCGCGCCGAGCTGCTGCGCCTGGACAAGACCGACAACACATCCCTGTTCCGCGCCGACTCCTCCTTCCACCCCACCCCACCCGCCTAACCCCCACCCACCAGCACGCACGCGTTCCACCGCCCGGCCCGGCCCGCCGTCCGTCCCCCCGAGGGACCTCAGCCGAAGTGCGGCCTGTACTTCGGCTGGGGTCCTTTAGGGGAGCCGCTCGGTGGTCTCGGCGGCCGCCCGAAGGGCCGGGGGTGTCAGTCGGCGTGGGCGTACTGGGCGGCCTGGAGGCGGTACATCGCCGCGTACGAGCCGCCCACGCGCATCAGGCTCTCGTGGGTGCCATGTTCCACGACCTTCCCGGCCTCGAACACGTAGATGCGGTCCGCGCGCGTCACCGACGTGAGGCGGTGGGTGATGAGGATGACCGTGCGCCCGACGGCGGCCAGTCCCGCGACCTTGTCGAAGATCTCGATCTCCGCCCTGGGGTCGAGTGCCGAGGTGGGTTCGTCGAAGACCAGTACGGACGCGTCCCGGAACCACGCCCGGCCCAGTCCGATGCGCTGCCACTGCCCTCCCGACAGCTCGGTCCCGCCCATGAACTCCCGGGCCAGCAGCGTCTCCCAGCCGTCGGGGAGGGACGCCACCACGGTGTCCGCGCCGCTGGCCGCCCCGGCGCGCCTCAGGCGTTCGCGGTCATCGGCCCGGTCGGCGCGGCCGAGGGCCAGGTTGACGCGGGCCGTGGCGGGCCAGCGGGCGAAGTCCTGGGCGACGAGGGCGATCCGGTCGAAGACGCTGCGGCGGTTCAGGAGCTCGATGGGCACGCCGCCCCAGCTGACGCTGCCGCCGGTTGGCAGGTAGAGGCCGGCCAGCAGCTTGGCCAGGGTGCTCTTGCCGGAGCCGTTGGCGCCGACGAGGGCCACGATCTCGCCGGGCAGGATCCGGACGCTGACGCCGTCGAGCGCGGGCCGGGTCTGCCCGGAGTAGGTGAAGGTGAGGTTGTCGGCCCGGATCTCGACGGGGTGCGGCGGAAGGGGGATGGGTCCGCTGCGCAGGCGCTGCCTGGCGGCCTCCGCGCAGGCCCGTTCCCATTCCAGGACGAACAGGCCCTGCTCGTACACCTGGTTGATCGACAGCACCAGGCTGGTCAGCCCGGCCTTCGCGGTGCGGATGGCGATGACGGCGGCACCGGCGGCGGCGAGCGGGATGGCGTCGGTGATCAGCAGCCCCGCGAGGGTGGCGTACGTGATCGCGGTCGCGACGCCGGAGACGGCGTCCCCGGCCAGCGCGAGGCGGGCCTCGTCCTGGCCCAGCCGGGCCTGTTCGCCCTCGGCCAGCGAGGAGAGCCGGCCGTAGTGCCCGAGCAGGAACGGGCCCGCGCCGTGGGCGCGGATCTCCGGCGCGACGTCGGGACGGGTGAGCAGCCCGCTGAGCACGTCGAGCTGCCGGGTGAGCTCCAGCTGGCGTTTGACGGAGGCAAAGCGCGCGCGGGCCGAGCGTACGGCGCTCCAGCCCTTCGGGACGACCGTGGCCAGCAGGAGCGGCAGGAGCAGCGGATGGAGCACCCCGAGCACGCTTCCGACGGCGAGCAGGGTGGTGAGCCCGGCGAGCAGCTGAGCCGCCTCCGTGATCACGATGCGCGCCGAGCGGGTGCCCTGCCGGGCGGCTTCCAGGAGGTTGTGGAACCCCGCCTCCTCCAGCGCCCCCAGCTCCGCGCCTGCGGCCCCCTCCAGCAGGCGCGTGTAGGCCAGGCGTTCGATCCTGGGCCCCAGGCGGCTGACCGCCGCCTTGCTGATCGCCCGCATGACGCTGCCGGTCGCGGCCGCGCCGGCCATCGCGGCGAGCGCGGGGATGCCCGCCGCGATCCGCTCCGCCGTCGGGCCGCCGGTCATGAGAGGTACGAGCACCCGGTACGTGGCCAGCAGCGTGACCACCGTCGCCACCCCGCCGAGGAACTCCGCGACCAGCACGGCGACGAGGGCTCTCGGCGCCGCCTGCCGCGCCAGCCGCACCGAGACGGAGATCAGGCCGGGCAGCTCGCGCAGCATCGACAAGAAGCCGGTACGCAGTCCCGCCCCTTCGTGCCTGAGCTGGCCGAACGACAGGCGGATGCCCCGGCCGAACAGCGGGTCGCGCCCGGGGACCCCGCGGACCGAGGCGTCGTGCGCGCCCGCGCGATGCCGCCCCATCAAGCCGCCAGGAACATGGACGCGGCCTCCAGGTCATCCGTCACGGCCAGCAGTGCCAGGGCGATCCCCGCCGCGCCGTTGAGCAGTCCGGGCCCGGATACGTCGAAGCCGAGCGGCAGGCGGCTGTCGTAGGCGGCGCACAGCCGATCGAACAGCCCCTCCACCGCCGACCCGAATTCGGCGCCCGCGAAGGTCGCCGTCATCAGCATCAGCCCGGCGAGCCCGTGGCACACGCCGCCTTCGGGGAGGCGCACCAGGGCGGGCTCTTCAGCCAGGTGCTGCTCGGTGCCCCGATCGGGCCGTCCGACCGGATCTCGCTGCGTCCCGGCACGTGGCCGCTGGTCGGCGAGGCGCGGATCAAGGCCGGCCACCGGACCTTCCGCGCGCCGGAGGCGGTCGCGGCGGCCTGCGAACTCCTCATGAGCGGCCCGGTGAAGGTCGGCGAGCTCTCCGGGGACCCCGGCGAGGCCATCAAGATCGCTCAGGCTCCGGTCGAGCTCGGCCTGTGCGCGCTGCCCGCCCCCTGAGCGCTCTCCCGGCGCTGGACAGCGGGCGGCGTGGGTGTCAGCTTGGGTGCAAGCGATGAGGAGTGCCGCGATGGCCGAGTCTCATGCACCACCTGTGTTCCCGCTCGCCACCGGGCCAGGGCGGCCATGAGCGATCCCGAGGCGCGGTCCTACCCGCTCGGCCCGCCGGACCGGCTGGAGCTCGACGCCGGGTACGCCTGGCTGCGCGAGCACGAGCCGCTGGCCAGGATCGCCATGCCGTACGGCGAACCGGCCTGGCTGGTGACCCGTTACGAGGACGTCCGCACGGTCCTCGGCGACTCCCGCTTCGGCCGCGCGGCCGCGGCCACGCGGGACCCGCCGCGCATGTACCCCGAGCCGGTGCCCGGCGGGATCACCGACCTCGACCCGCCCGAGCACACCAGGATGCGGCGGCTGATCGGCACGGCCTTCACCGCCCGCCGGGTGGAGCTGCTGCGCCCGCGGGCCGAGGGGATCGCCGACGAGCTCCTGGACCGGATGGTGCGCGAGGGGCCGCCCGCCGACCTCGTCGAGGCGTACGCCGTGCCGCTGCCCGCCGTCATCATCTGCGAGCTGCTCGGCGTCCCGTACGAGGACCGCCCGACGTTCCAGACCTGGGCCGACGCGTACATGACGACGACGGCGATCCCCCTGGAGGAGAAGACGGCGCGGCTGGGCGAGCTCGGCGCCTACTTCGCCGGGCTGGTGGCGCGGCGGCGCGAGACCCCGTCGGACGACCTGATCAGCGCGCTGACGCAGGCGCGGGACGAGCGGGACGGCCTGTCGGAGGAGGAGCTGATCGGGTTCCTGATGACGCTGCTCGCGGCCGGGTACGAGACGACCGCCGGCCAGATCGCCAACTTCGCCTACGCGCTGGTGTCCGACCTCGCCCAGCTTCTGCTGGTCAGGGGTGGGAAGGTGGACGTGGCGGGGGCGGTGGAGGAGCTGTTGCGATACGTCCCGGTGATGGCGACCGGATCGACGTTCATCCCCCGGTACGCGACGGAGGACGTCGAGCTGAGCGGCGGGACCGTGCGGGCCGGGGAGCCGGTGTTCGCCGCGTTCTACGCCGCCAACCGGGATCCGCGCGTGTACGCCGACCCGGAACGGCTCGACCTGACCCGCCCGCCCCGGCCCCACCTCGCCTTCGGCCACGGAGCGCACTTCTGCGCCGGCGCCGCGCTGGCACGGATGGAGCTCCAGGTGGCGCTCGCCGCCCTGCTACGGCGTCTCCCCGGGTTGCGGGCGGCGGTCGCGGACGAGGAACTGGTCTGGAAGAGCGGGATGGTCGTACGGGGACCGGTGGCGCTGCCGGTGACCTGGGAGCTCTCCATGTGAGCCGTCGCCGCAGGACACATCGGTGCCGGGGATAATCCGTGGAGCCGTCCGGAGCCGGGTCGTTATCGTCGGGCGGTGACCTATCTGAGCCCGTTGGGCTACCTGCTGGGCCTGGAGGGTGTGGCCTTGCTGCGGGCCTTCAGGGAGGGCCGCTCGGACCGCGCGTTCGTGCGGGCCCGGATCGCCGAGGTCCGCGCGCTGCTCGACGCGCCCGCCCTGGCCGACGCGGACGGGGTGACGGCCGAGGTCGGCGCGATCGGTTCGCGGGAGGTGTACCGGACGTGGGCGCCGCACTATGACGCGGGCGGCAACCAGATGATCGACTCCGAGCAGCCCGTCGTCCGCCGCATCCTCGACGGCCTCCCGGTCGGCATCGCGCTGGACGCCGCCTGCGGCACCGGCAGGCACGCCGCGTACCTGGCCGCGCTCGGCCACCGCGTCATCGGCGTCGACACCTCACCCGAGATGCTCGCCCAGGCCCGGCGGCGCCCGGAAGCGGATGTTTCGCCCGCGCGGAGCCGGTGGGGCTCGGAAGCGGACATTTCGGCTGAGCGGTCGGGTCAGGTCGTGCGCGGCCTGCCCGCCGTGGGGCTGGCCATGGGTGATCTGCATCGGCTGCCGTTGCCCGACGACGCGGTCGACACCGTCGTGTGTGCCCTCGCGCTGGTGCACGTGCCGGATCTGGCGCCGGTGCTGGCGGAGTTCGCGCGGGTGCTGCGTACGGGCGGTCACCTGATCATCACCGACCCGCACCCGATGGCGACCTACCTGGCCCCGGCCGCGCCCAGCCCGGGTCCGGACGGCAGCCCCGCGCTGCCGGCCGACCGGCCCCGCTCGCTCAGCGACTACCTCGCCGCCGCGCTCCCGCTCGGCTTCCAGGTACGCCACTGCGAGGAGCCGCGCCGCCCGCCCCTGCCGCTGGTCCCCGGCACCCGCCCGCCGGACCCGCTCCCGCCGCAGGGCTCCTACGAGATCATGTACTGGTGCCCGGAGGCCGCGGACGCGGCCATGAGCGGCATGCCGGTCGCGGTCGTCTGGCACTTCCAGCTCAGCCCTCGTCCTTGACCCGGTGACGCCTTTCCTGGGCTAGGTTGAGGCTCGAGGAGAAGGAGGCGACATGCGCACGACACTGCCTGCCGCGTTGCTTCTTCTCCTGTCGTGGTTCCTGCCGGCCTCCGCCCATGCCCAGGTCGCCTCGCACGTCGTGGCGGTGCACGCCAGGGTCCAGGAACAGCCGGGGCTCCAGCGGGAGCCGTACCGGGAGACCGTGGGCCAGGCCCGGCACGGCCTGCTCGGCACCGCCCCGCCCGCGGGGCCGGCCGTGCTGCCGTCGGTCCTGCCGCAGCCGCGGCGGGGCTGGGCGGCCGTGGTCGCGAGCCCGGCCGCCGACGTCCCCGCCGACCGCCGGCCGGCGGCGGCCCCCGCGCGGGGGCCTCCCTCCACAGGGTGCTGAAGATCCCCCTTTCGCACATCTGAGCCTGTGGAGGCTTTCATGTTCCGTGCGCCTGTTTGGCGTGCGGTGACGGCCCTTGCCGTCATCGCGATCTCCTTGGTCCTGGCCCTGGTCAGCGCCCCGCGCCTGGGCCTGGATCTACGCGGTGGCACCCAGCTCGTCTTCGAGACGAGGGACTCGCCCACCGTCAAGGCCGACTCGGCCGCCACCGACCGCGCCCTCGACGTGCTCCGCCAGCGGGCGGACGCGCTCGGCGTGGTCGATCCCACCCTGGTCCGCTCCGGCGAGCGGCGGATCATCGTCGAGCTGCCCGGCGTGCTCGACCCGCGGCAGGCGGCCGAGGTCATCGGCCGTACCGCGCAGCTCGCCTTCCACCCCGTCCTCGGCAACGAGGGTGACGTACGTGACGAGAACGGCGGGAAGTTGCGGCTCGGGCCCGCCGCCATCACCGGCGACGGCATCGCCGACGCCGTCCAGCAGAGCGACCCCCAGCGCGGCCCCGGCTGGTGGGTGAGCATCGACTTCCGCGACGCCGGCGCCTGGCAGCGGATGAGCGGCGCGGCGGCGTGCGAGCCGGTGGGCGACCCCAAGCGCCGGATCGCGATCGTGCTCGACGACGAGGTCATCTCCTCGCCGCCGCTCGACCCGTCGATCCCCTGCCGTACCGGCATCTCCGGCGGGAGCGCCGACATCACGGGCTCGTTCACCCACGACGAGGCCCGCGACCTGGCCGTGCTGATCAAGGGTGGCGCGCTGCCCGTGCCGCTCACCATCGTCGAGCAGCGTACGGTCGGCCCGACGCTCGGCGCGGCGGCCATTGACGCGAGCGCCAAGGCGGCGATCGCCGGGCTGGTCCTGACGGCCGCCTTCATCGTCGCGGTCTACCGGATGTCCGGGCTGCTCTCGACGCTCGCGCTCGCCTGCTACGGCCTGATCTCGTACGCGGCGCTGGTGGCGATGGGGGCGACGTTCACGCTGCCCGGGCTGGCCGGGTTCGTGCTGGCGATCGGCATGGCCATCGACGCCAACGTGCTGGTCTTCGAGCGCGCCAGGGAGGAGTACGACCAGGGGCGCGGCCGCCGCGGGCTGAAGGCGGCCCTGGACCGGGGGTTCAGGAACGCCTGGAGCGCCATCGCCGACTCCAACGTCACCACCCTCATCGCCGCCGGCCTGCTGTTCTGGCTGGCCTCGGGGCCGGTCAAGGGCTTCGGCGTGACGCTGGCCGTCGGCGTGCTGGCCTCGCTGGTCTCGGCCATGCTGATCACCCGCGTGCTCGCCCACGCCGTCATCGGCCGGGTCGGGCCGCGCCTGTCGGGCCTGGGCTCGCCGGGAGCCGTACGGACCTGGCTGACGCGCAGGAACCCCCAGCTCATGAAGGCCAGAAGGCTGTGGCTGGCGGTCGCGGGCACGCTGGTGGCGGCGGCCGTCGCCGGGCTGCTCGCCCGCGGGCTGAACTTCGGCGTGGAGTTCACCGGCGGGCGGCTCGTCGAGTTCGCCACCGCCAAGCCCCTGTCGGCCGACGCGGCGGGGCAGGCCGTCTCGCGTGCCGGGTTCCCCTCGGCGGTCGTGCAGGCCAGTGGTGACGGCGTCACCGTACGCGCCGGGCGGCTCGGCCTGGACGACGTGGCCAGGATCGAGCAGGAGCTGGAGCGGCAGGCGGGGGAGGTGACCAAGCGGAGCGAGGAGTTCGTCGGCCCGAGCCTGGGCGAGGAGCTGCGCCGCAACGCCCTCGTCGCGCTCGGCGTGGCCGTGTCCATGCAGCTGGCCTACCTGGCGATCCGGTTCAGGTGGACGTTCGGCGCGGCGGCGGTGCTGGCGCTGCTGGTGGACGTGACCGTGGTGGCGGGTATGTTCGCGTGGCTCGGCAAGCCGGTCGACGGGATCTTCCTGGCCGCGATGCTGACCATCGTCGGCTACTCGGTCAACGACAAGGTCGTGGTCTTCGACCGGGTACGCGAGCTGTGGTCGCCCCGCAGCCCGTTCGTCACGGCGGTGAACTCGGCCATCCTGCAGACCATGCCGCGCACGGTCAACACCGGCCTCGGCGCGCTGTTCATCCTGCTCGCGCTCATGGCCTTCGGCGGGGACTCCCTGCGGGACTTCGCGCTGGCGCTGGTGACCGGGATCGTGACGGGCACGCTGTCGTCCGCCTTCGTGGCCGGGCCGCTGGCCGTCTGGCTGGCCCGGTACGACCGCAAGCCGCCTCCGGGGCCGCCCGTCAAGCGCCGGCGCGTCTCCGGAGCCGTGGTCTAAGTCCTTACTTGGGGACTTGAAAGTCCTCTTATGGGGATATAGCGTGATCCGCATGTATGCGATAGTCAGGCACTACAGCGCGGACGCGAGCGCGATCACCGAGATGGTGAAGCACGTGGACCGGGAGTTCGCCGACCGCGTCCCCGAGCAGGTGGGGTCGGTCCTCTACACCGCCGTCGACACCGGCGGGGGGACCGTGATGACGATCACGATGTTCGGGGACGCGGAGGCGGCCTCCCGCGCCGAGAGCGCGGTGATCGGGGTTCAGGAGAGCCTCGGGGTCCGGTTCGGGGTGCGGGAGACCGCCGTCGAGCGGGGGGAGGTGATGGTCAGCCGCGCCACGCCGTCCGTCGTCGGACGGGTCAGGTTCGAGCCGTAGGCGCCGCTGCGACGACGGGGTCAGCGGGCTGTCCGGCTCCGTCACGACCACGCCGGCCATTCACGTTGCTTATTGCCGCATTCAGCAGGAGCCTCTGGCCGGGCCGTCGGCACTCGCCTAACCTTGCTGGTCAATCATCGAGCGGGAGAGGGCCACGAGGTGAATCGGATGAAGAGGGCAGGTTCCGAAGGGCGGGCCGATCCTCTCGTGCGGCTGTCGCTCGAACAGCTACGCGAGCGCACGAGCATGAAGTGGCGCGCGCACCCCGATGACGTGCTCCCGCTCTGGGTGGCGGAGATGGACGTGCCGCTGGCCCGTCCCATCGCCGACGCGCTGCACCGAGCGATCGACCTCGGCGACACCGGATACCCGTACGGGACCGCCTACGCCGAGGCTCTCGCGGAGTTCGCCCGCCGGCGATGGCGGTGGGACGGCCTGCGCATCGAGCACATGGCCGTCGTGCCCGACGTCATGATGGGCATCGTCGAGGTCCTCCGCCTGATCACCGGCCCCGGGGACGCGGTCGTCGTGTGCTCGCCGGTCTATCCGCCCTTCTACGCGTTCGTCACGCACGACGCGAGGAAGATCGTCGAGGCGCGGCTCGGCCCGGATCTGCGGGTCGACCTCGACACCCTGGAAGAGGCGTTCGTCCGCGCGCGGAGCCAGGGCCGTCGCGCGGCGTTCCTGATGAGCAACCCGCACAACCCGACCGGCGTCGTCCACACCCGTGATGAGTTGCAGGCGATCGCCCAGCTCGCCCGAAAGCACGGCGTCCGGGTGATATCCGATGAGATCCACGCCCCGCTCGTGTTGCCCGGAGCCACTTTCGTCCCGTTTCTCGGCATCGAAGGATCCGAGAACGGCTTCGCGCTGGCCTCCGCGTCCAAGGCCTGGAACCTCGCCGGTCTCAAAGCGGCCCTGGTCATCGCGGGCGCCGACGCCGCCGACGACCTCCGGCGCATGCCCGAGGAAGTCGGTCACGGCCCCAGCCACCTGGGCGTCATCGCGCATACCGCGGCGTTCCGCGCGGGCGGAACCTGGCTCGACGAGCTAGTACTCGGCCTCGACGCGAATCGCACCCTCCTGGGTCAACTCATCGCGGAACACCTCCCTGAGGCGCGTTATCGACCGCCCGAGGGCACCTACCTCGCCTGGCTCGACTGCACCTGGCTCGGCCTGCACGAGGAGGGGCAGAGCGACGAGCTCGGCGTCGTCAGCGACGTCGCAGGACCGGCGAAGCTGTTCCTCGACCGCGCCCGCGTCGCCGTGAGCTCAGGGCATGTCTTCGGCTCCGGCGGGGCCGGCTGCGTGCGGCTCAACTTCGCCACGTCGCCGGACATCCTGCGCCAGGCGCTGTCCAGGATGGGTCGCGCGGTGCGCGAACTCTGAAGGCCGGCGCCTCACGTCCTGCAGAGGAGCACCGCGATGTCGTCCATGCGCTGCTCGGCCGTGGCCTGCTTGATGAGCGACTCGGCCAGGTCGTGCAGGGGCTGGCCGGGCGAGGGCGTGAAGCGCTCGGCCAGGTCGTCGATGGCCTCGCCGATGCTGCGGCCCGGCTCCTCGATGAGGCCGTCGGTGTAGAGGGCCAGGACGGAGCCGGGCGGCATCGGCACCTCCGTGGTGGCGTACTCGGAGTCGGGGTCCACACCGAGCAGCAGCCCGGGGGAGGAGTCGATGGCCTCGGTACGCCACCCGGGCCGGCCGAACAGCGGCGGCAGGTGCCCCGCGCTGGCCAGGCAGGCGATGCGCTTGCGCAGGTCGATGTTGACGTACAGGCAGCTGGTGAACCGGTCGGGGGACAGCTCGCTGAGCAGCCGGTTGGTGCGCGCGAGCACCTCGCCCGGGCTGGCCCCGGAGGTGGCGTGGGCGTGGATGGCGGTGCGCACCTGGCCCATGAGGGCGGCCGCGGTCACGTCGTGGCCCTGCACGTCGCCGATGACCGCCGCGGCCATGGTGTCGGTCAGGCGGATGAGGTCGTAGAAGTCCCCGCCGATGTCCATTCCCGGGGTGGCGGGCAGGTAGTGGGCGGCCAGTTCGAGGCCGGAGATCTCGGGCAGCCTGCGCGGCAGCAGGCTCTTCTGCAGGCATTGGGCGAGCTGGTGCTTGACGTCGTACAGCCGGGCCCGCTCGTACGCCTGCGCGATCAGCCCCGCGAGCGCGGTCAGCGTGGCCCGCTCGCTGGTGCAGAACTGGTGCGGCCGGTTGTAGGCGAGGACGCACGTGCCGATCGGATGGCCCGAGATGACCAGCGGCAGGAAGGCCCAGGCGGACATGTCGTCCGAGCGGACGGCACCCGGGTACGCCTTGCGCAGCTCGTCCCAGGTGGAGAAGAACGTCGGCTGGCCGGCGTCGAAGGAGTGGTTGGCCGGGTCCGGCGGGATCACGGGACGGCCGTCGAACTCCTGGATGGCCTGCGGGCTGTAGCCGCGCGAGGCGTCCACGCGCAGCCGGCCGCCCTTCGAGGTCAGGATGGCCAGGGCCTGGACGTTGTAGACGGGCATGACGTGGTCGGCCACCAGGTCGACCACCTCCTGCGCGGTCACCGCCCGCGAGAGCTTGGTCGCCAGGTACAGAACCTCGTGCAGCGCGACGTTCTGGGCCGGCCGCTCGGCTCCGGCCGCCAGGTGACCCGGGCCGCGGGCGCCGACGGCCGGCGTGATGCGCACGGTGATCCCGGACAGGCCGGGGAAGAACCGGAGCGACAGCTGGCGCCCGGCGGGGTTGCGTATCGTGAAGTGGGTGACCTGGCGGCCGACGACCGCGGCGCGGTAGGCGTCCTCGTACGCGGGGTCGTTCATCCACGGCAGCGCCTGGTCCAGGCGTTTGCCGAGCAGCTCGGACGCGGAGCTGAGCAGCAGGTCGGCGGCCGGGGCGCTGAGGAGGGTCACGCGCCCGTTCACGTCCAGCGCGCCGTGGCCCTCGGGCAGCCGGTTCAGGCAGTCGAGCGCGATCAGGTCGGGTCGCGGGTCGGCCTTGCGCTTCGGGTCCAGCACCCGGGGCCGCGGCCCCGGCTTGATCGGCTGCCCCTGCTCGGCGGCCTCCTGGAGCACCTCGGCCATCTGGCCGCTGATGTCCTCGATCCGGTCGAGCTGGCGCTGGGTCAGCCGGCTCACCCGCCCCGCCGGCCACAACAGCACGAAGCCGCCCCAGACGGTGCCGTCGGAGATGAGGGGGTGCGCAGCGGACGCGAAGTCGTACGGCACGGACAGCGCCGCCGACGGGAACTCGCGCGCCAGGCCCTCCCTGTCGGGGACCCAGACCAGCCGCTGCTCGCACACCGACGTGGCGATCGGCGCGCGGTCGTTCGTCCTGACCCTGGCCCACGCCTTGGCGATCATGGGGGGAAGCCCCAGCTGACTGTCCATCTTCAGGACGTCGCCGTCCTCGTCCAGGAGGTAGAGGTTGCCGATGTGCGCCCGTGTGCTGACGACGGCTTCGACCAGCAGCTCGTCCAGGAGGGACGAACCGGTCGTCAGGGCGCCGTTCCCCCGCACCGCCTCAGCCCGTCTCGCTCACGACGTGCGAGCGCCCGAATTGTCTGAAACCTCGCATATGGGCAGAATACACGCACGCATGTAGCAGATTGCTTACGGTGTGCCAGGGTGTAGATCTAGCGGAGGGGCGCCGCGGAAGATCTCGCTTGACGTGTTCGCGAAATGTTCGTCATGAAGCGGCCCTCCCGTTCGGAGATTCTTGAAGCCCTCTCCGCGGGGCGGCGACGATCACGCGGACAGCTTGAGCGCCCGGTCGAGCAGCTGATGCATGTGCGCGCGGAAGCGCCGCAACGTGCGGGGATCGTCGGTGTTGCGGCGCTGCCCGGTCCCGTCGAGCACCCCGCTCAGCGTGAACCCGTGGATGCACCAGATCATCGTGTACGTGGTGAACTGCGCGTCGGCGTCCGCGGGCTTGGCGATCGCGTCGATGCTGTCGATGGCGCGCTGGGTCAGCGGCTGGGCGTTGAGCGGCTCCAGATCGATGTCGCTGGCGTCGGACAGCCAGCGGTGCATCCACAGCGCGGGCACCTCCGGATGCTCGGCGCACAGGTCGATGTACCCGTCGACGAACCGGTGCAGCGCCTCCCGCCGCCGTTCGGGCGGCGTGTCCCGCAGCTCGTCGGCCCTGGCCACGATGGCCTCGGACAGCACCCGGTGGGCCTCCTCCATGACCGTGAGGTAGAGCCCCCGTTTGGTGGGGAAATGCGCGCTGAGGGCCGCCGTGTCCAGCCCCGCGGCCTCCGCGATCTGCTCGGTGGAGGTGCCGTCGTAGCCGAGCGCGGCGAACAGCCTGGTCGCCGTCCGCAGGATCAACTCCCGCTCGCCGCCTTCTGGAGAGCCCATGGACGCGACCCTAGATCCGGAGCGGCATGCTGCCCGTTAATCGATCGACAAGCGGAGGTAAAAGTAGTCCCTCGAACACCCTTGCCGGGCCCCGGCGGCCCGGGCCCGGCAGGGGCGCCCGGGGTCACACCTGGATGTAGTCCGTTTCCAGCAGGTGGGCCAGGGCCTTGAGCTCGGCGCCGCGGTGGCCGGTGCCGAGGGCCCAGTGGTGGGACATGCCGGTCGCGCTCCAGTCGTCGGTCCACTCGCCGGGGTCCCGGCCGAAGTCCACGCGGGACGTCGTGTTCCCGATCTGCAGGTGCGGCCCGTCCACGGTCTCGCCCTCCGAGGCCACCAGGGCGAAGCGGCCGTCGCGGCGCTGGATGATCCCGAACGCCGTCACCGGCCCGTGCTTGACGTCGAACTCCACGGAGACGCCCCAGCCCCGCTTCCCGTGGTACACGCCGAGCCCGCGCAGCAGCGGCCTGCGGGCGCTGATGGCCAGGTGGGCGGGGCCGTCGTGGCCCATCTCGACGTGGCCCCGGTGGAAGTCCAGCGCCTGGAGCTCGGTGAACGACCCGCCCGCGCCCATCCGGTCCATGATCAGCATGGCCAGGCTGGTGCGCAGCTCGAACTCGCCGGCCGCCGGGATGCCGCGCGCGGTGAGCAGGGACGCGCCCAGGATCATCCCGGCCCCCAGCCGCTCGTGCGTCTCCCCGTCCAGGCCGCGGTGATAGTACGCCAGGCTGTCCAGCGAGAAGTCCTCCACCAGCCGGTCCAGGCCGACGGAGACGCGGCAGGCCCACTCGAGGTCGACGGCGTTGACGCTGTCGGCCAGCTCGAAGATCTTCTCGGTCTCGGCGCGCTTGGCGGCGACCTCGGCGTCGGTGACCTTCTCCACGCGTACCCGCAGGTCGTCGAACTCCAGCACCTCGACGTGCCCGCCGAAGTTCGCCGAGACGAGCGTGAGGTCGGTGGAGACGTCCAGCATGCCGGGGTAGAGGTGCCCCATCAGGCCGTGCCGGCCGTGCCGCAGGGCCGCGCGGGCCCCGGCGGCCCGCACCCAGCTCGTGATGCGGGCCCAGGCGCGCTCGTCCTCCAGGTAACCCGACACCGACCGGAACGGGATGCCGCACCGCTGGAAGGCGTTGGCCATCTCGGGCAGCGGGCAGGCGCCGCAGTAGGCGAGCCACTGGCCGGTGTCGAACGTGGCGTGCTCCATCGACTCGGTCGGCTGCAGGTTGATCAGCAGCACGGGCGCGCCGCTGCGCTGCGCGATGGGCACGAGCATGGTGGCCGTCATGTACGTGGTGAGGAACCCGACGATGAGGTCGCAGTCCGCGGCCCGCAGCTTCTCGGCCGCGACCGCGCCCTCCTGGGCGTCGGAGATGAACCCGACGTCCACGATCTCCGCGTCCAGCTCCCGCATCCGTTCGGAGACCCGGTCGGCCGATCGCTGGAGCTGGGGGAGCAGGTCGGGGAACTGCGGCCAATATGCGCCCAGCCCGCCGGCGACCAGTCCGACACGGGTCTTCGTCTTGCTTGCCACGGTGATGCCCTCCTGAGGGGTGAAGGGTGGGTGCCGGGAGAGTTTCGGACAAAAGTATAGATCTTTTCCGAAACCTCACCATAGGGCATCAAGAGTGGAGCGTGCGGTCCAGGAAGTCCACGACCGTGCGGGCCAGGGTCAGCCGGTGATCGGACAGGGCGTGGTCGGTGGGGAAGAGGTGGTGCTCCAGCCGCGGCACCGGATGCGCCTCGTAGGCCCGGACCAGCGGATGGTGGTGCGTCTCGGCGGGCGTGACGGGGTCGCGTCCCGTCCCGACGAGCAGCACGGGCCGGTCGGCCAGGCGCGGCGCGAGCGTCGCCAGGCTCCACTCCTGCCCCGCCGCCTCCATCTCGGCGACCAGCGCCGCGGCGCTGGTGCCCTGGAGCGGCAGCAGCTCGCCCTCCCAGTCCCGGAGGAACCCCTCCCGCGCCGCCGGGTCCGCCAGGCAGGCCGCCGCGCCCGCGCCCACGTCGAACGCCGCCACCGAGGCGACCGCGCGGACCGCGGGGTCGGCGGCGGCCGTCATCAACGCCGCGAACCCGCCCATGCTGTGCCCCACCACGCCCAGCCGCGCCGGATCCAGCCGGGCGTCCAGGCGTACCGACTCCACCACGCGGGCCGCGTCCTCCAGAAGGTGGTGCCATGAGTAGGTCCCGCCCACGCCCCACGACCCCCGGTAGTGGAAGACCAGCGCCGCGTAGCCGGCCCGGCGCAGCGCCTGGGCCAGGTCGAAGTTGCGCTCGTTGCCCGGGAACCCGTGCAGCAGCACCACGATCGGATGGGGTCCGGGCCCGGCCGGGAGGTGCAGGACGCCGAGCAGCCGGTGGCCGCCGCTCTCGAACGTGACCGCGGGCGTGCTGGCCGGCGGCTCGAGGGTGGCGGGAGGGTCGTACACGTCGGTCACGCGGGTCTCCGTACGTCATCGAACCGGTCGTTTCGATGTGAAACTTAGCAGAGACTTGGAACCGGCCGGTACCATCTGACGCATGCCCGTACCCAAAGGCGCGTCCCTCGACCCCGTCCAGACCCGGGCGACCATCCTGCGCGCCGCCACCGGCCTGCTGTACGAGCGCGGTCTCGACGGCATCGGCGTGGCCGAGCTGTGCGCGACCGTCGGCGCGTCCAAGGAGACCCTCTACCGGCACTTCGGTTCCAAGGACGGGCTGGTCGAGGCCGTGCTCGAGGCCCGCAGCGACCACGTCGTACGCTGGCTGCGCGAGGCCGCGGAGGCGGCCGGCGACGACCCGGCCGCTCAGCTCGCCGCGGTCTTCGACGCGCTCGCCGGCTGGTACGCCGAGCCCGCCTTCCGCGGCTGCGCGATCGTCAACGCGTCCTCCCAGTGGCACGACGGCGTCCCGCGCACCGTCGCCGCCCGGCACCTCGACCGCCACCTCGACCTGCTGACGGGCATCGCCCGCCGGGCCGGGGCCCGGCAGCCGGAGGTCCTGGGCAGGCAGTTGCTGATGCTGGTGGAGGGCGCCACCGTGCTGGCCGACCACCACGCGCCGGTCAACGTCCAGGCGAGCTCCATGAAGGCCGGCTTCGCCACCATGGACCGGCTGGTCGAGGCCGCCAAGCGTGAGGGCCGGCTCAACGTG
>NZ_JBSGFQ010000105.1:0-43591 GCF_053603495.1 Nonomuraea sp. NPDC004186
GACTGGGAGGTGGTCCCGACAGCTCCGGCGCAAGAGGCGCACCGGTGGGTAGTGCTGGGGTCCGATGACCTGGGCACGGGACTGCCCGAAGTGCCGCCCGGGGTCCGGCACTTCGCCGAGCGGGCGCCCGGGGTGGGGAGGTCGACGTCGGGCATCCGGGTGTCCGCCTGCTCCGGCAAGGTGTCCGCGGTCTCCACCAGCCAGCGCAGCAGCACGCCGGAGAGCCGGGCCTCGACGTCGGCCAGGTCGGGGCACCCGGCGAGGTTGTGCGCCTCGTGCGGGTCGGCCGACCGGTCGTAGAGCTCGGCGGGCTCGTACAGGCGCCACACGTACGTCCAGCGTTCGTCGCGGACGGCGGCGGCCTTGCCCACGGTCATCGGCCGCTCGTGCTGCAGCGCCGCCTTGCGGTCGTACGGAAAGCCGCTGCGCTCGAACTTCGGCTCCTCCTCGACGAGGAAGCCGCCCTCGCTGAACGCGTACTCGCGGTGCCCCACGGCGGGATCGCGCAGCACCGGAAGCAGACTGCGGCCGAAGTGATGATGTCCAGGCTCGACCCCGGCGAGATCGAGCACGGTCGGGAAGACGTCGATCAGCTCCACCATGGCGTCGACCGCGCCGCGCGCCGGCAGCCCGCCGCCACTGATGATCACCGGGTCGCGGGTGATGCAGCTGTGCAGCGCCGACGGCCACTTCTCGACCACGCCGAAGTCGCCGAGGTACTCGCCGTGGTCGGAGAAGAACACCGTCACGGTACGTTCGGCCGCACCCGTACGATCCACGCCGTCGAGCAGGCGGCCGACATGTGCGTCGAGCCGCGAGACCATGCCCTGGTAGGTGGCCCGGAGCTCCCGCCACACCTCGGGCGTCGCGCGGTCCGTGCCGTAGTAGTCGCGGATCCCCTGCAGGTAGGCGGGTTCGGGGCCGCTGCCCGACACCGGGTCGCCCACGGAGTCGCGATCGTGCAGGGAGAACCACGGTTCGGGGGCACGGAACGGGCAGTGCGGCGCGACCAGCGGCGCGAACAGCACCCACGGCCCGTCCGGCGGGTCGGCGAGCCACTCTTCGGCGGTGCGCACGGCGGCCTCGTCGAAGTCGATGTCGCTGTCGTCGACCACGCGGCCGTGGTAGTAGAGGCGGTCCCACAGGTCGGGATCGACCTCGGATGCCATCCGCGGGAGCTCCATGGCCGCTCTGGCGCCACCCGCCCATCGGCCGCTGGTCGGCCGCGTGCCGAAGCCGTGCTCGTGGACGCTGAGCTCGGTCGCGCCGGGGCCGAACGTGTCGCCGCGATCCCCGGCCCAGGCCACGTGGTAGCCGTTCTCCTTGAGCGTGCGCAGGAAGTTCGGCTCGTCGGCGAGCAGCGGCGTACCGAACGTGCGGTGCCCCGCCGTGTGCGGATACCAGCCGGACAGGAACGACGCGCGGCTCGGCGAGCACACCGGATGCTGCGCATAGGCGTTGGTGAAGGCGGTGCCTGTCGCGGCGAGGCGGTCGAGGTTCGGAGTGCGCGCGGACGGGTTTCCGAAGGCGCCCACCGCGTCGGCCCTCAGCTGGTCCGCGACCACCACCAGGAAATTCGGGCGATACGTCATGGTCATTCTCCCGTTACTGAATTGGGGGGTAGCGTACCTTACCGAGTACTCGGTAAGGTCTGCCGAAACCGCGAGAACACAAGGAGAATCTCTTGTCAGGAGTGGCACCATCGGTGCGTAACCGCAGGCCGCCAGGGGTGCGGCGGGAGGAGATCCTCAGGGTCGCCACCGAGATGTTCGGCGACAGCGGTTACCGGGGTGTTTCGCTCGCCGACATCGCGGCCCGGGTCGGCATCTCCCAGCCCGGCCTGATCCACCACTTCAAGAACAAGGAAGAGCTGCTGCTCGCGGCCCTCGAACGTCGTGACGAGGACAGCCGCGACCACATGGACGCGATGTTCCAGGAGATGTCCGTCGCGGACGCGCTGATCTCGCTGTGCCGCCACAACGTCGAGGATCCGACGGCGATGCGTCTGTACGCCGTGGAGTCCGCGGAGAGCATCGAGCCGGGCCATCCCGCCCGCGAGTTCTTCCTGCGCCGCTACGCCCGCGTCCGTGAGCGCGTGGCCGAGCGCATCCGCCGCGACCAGGAACTGGGCCGGCTCCCCGCCACGCTCGACGCGGTCGTCCTGGCCGGCGAGATGATCGCCGTGATGGACGGGCTCCAGATCCAGTGGTTGCTCGACCCCACCATGGACCTCCCCGGACGCATGGCCGCCTACCTCGAGCGACTTATCATCAAGGAGGACCGGTGAACGACGGACTCGAGGAGCACCTCGACGCCCTGGTCGGCAAGCTCGACCTCCCGCGGAAGGTGCGGCTGCTGACGGGGGAGTCCCACTGGCGCACGTACGCGGAGCCGGCCATCGGGCTGCGCGAGATCAACGTGTCGGACGGGCCCGCCGGAGTGCGCGGCCCGGAATGGGACAACGGCTCCCCGTCGGCGTGCCTGCCGTGCCCGACCGCGATCGCGGCGAGCTGGGACGTCGACCGCGCCGCCGCGACCGGGCGCGTGCTCGCCGCGGAGGCCACCCGCAAGGACGTCGACGTGGTGCTGGGCCCCACGGCGAACCTCCAGCGCAGCCCGCTCGCCGGCCGCCATTTCGAGTGGTGGTCGGAGGATCCGGTCCTGACCGCCCGGCTCGCCGGCGCGCTGATCGGAACGCTCCAGCGGCACGGCGTGGCGGCGACCGTGAAGCACTACGTCGCCAACGACTCGGAGACCGAACGCGCCACCGTCGACGTCCGCCTCGACGAGCGCACGCTGCGCGAGGTGTATCTCGCCCCGTTCGAGCACATCGTCCGTGATGAACGGCCGTGGCTGGTCATGGCGTCGTACAACGCCGTCAACGGGACCGCGATGACCGAGAACGAGCTGCTCGACAGCCCGCTGCGCACGGACTGGGGCTTCGACGGGCTCGTCATGTCCGACTGGCACGCCGCCCGCTCGGTGGCGCCCGCCGCCTCGGCGGGCCTCGACCTCACCATGCCGGGCCCCGGCGGACCGTGGGGCGCCGCGCTGGTGCAGGCCGTCACCGACGGCCTGGTCAGCGAGGCCGCGGTGGACGCGAAGGTGAAGAACCTCCTGCGGCTCGCCGCCCGGCTCGGCGCCCTCGACTCGGTGCCGGTGACCCGTACGCCGGTCACCGTGGACGTACGCGGTGAGCTGCACGCCGCCGGCGCGGACGCGACCGTGCTGCTGCACAACTCCGATGACCTGCTGCCGCTCGCGCCGGAGCGCCTGCGCCGCGTCGCCGTGTTCGGCGAGCTGGCCGGCAGCCCGCGCATCCAGGGTGGCGGCAGCGCCGAAGTGCGGCCCACCCACGTCGTGTCCCCGCTGGACGGGCTCGAAGCCGCCCTGCCGCCCGGCGTCCGGGTGACCTACACCGCCGGCAGCTACCTCGAAGGCGACCCCGCCCCGGTGCCGCCCGGGATGCTCGGCGCGCCCGTGCTGATCCGCTGGCTCGACGACACGGGCGCCGAGGTGACGCGCGAGGATCGCCGGAGCGCCGCTCTCGTACGGCTCGGCGCCGACGTGCCCGCGGGGGCCACCACCGTCGAGCTGGCCACCCGGATCGTCCCGGACGTCTCGGGCACGTGGCAGCTCGGCCTCAGCGGGGCGGGCCGGATCGTGTTCGCCGTCGACGGCCGGACCCTGCTGGACGACGACGTACGGCCGACGCACGACGGCCCGGGCGCGGAGATCCTCACGCCGCCCGTGCGCACGTTCGACGTGCCGCTCGAAGCGGGCAGGCCGGTCGAGGTGCTGCTGCGGCAGCGGATGCCGAAGTCCGGCTCGGCCGTCGCGATCCGCTCCCGGGCGCCGCGGCGGTCCCGGGCCGAGGAGCTCGCCGTCGCCCGCGAGCAGGCCAGGGCCGCGGACGTCGCGATCGTCGTGGTCGGCACCAGCTCGCAGACGGAGAGCGAAGGCTTCGACCGGGCGGACCTGTCGCTGCCCGACGGGCAGGACGACCTGGTGCGTGCGGTCGCCGCGGAGAACCCGAACACCGTCGTCGTGGTCAACGCGGGCGCCCCCGTGCTGCTGCCGTGGCGCCATGATGTCGCGGCGGTGCTCGTGACGTGGTTCGGCGGCCAGGAGTCCGGCGCCGCGCTCGCGGACGTGCTCCTCGGTCACGCCGAGCCCGGCGGCAGGTTGCCGATGACGTGGCCGGACTGCGGCGAGGACGTTCCGGTGCTGGACACGGCGCCCGTGGACGGCCGGCTGGAGTACGGCGAAGGGGTCCATGTCGGCTACCGCGCGTGGCTGCGTGCCGGGGTCGAGCCCGCGTACCCGTTCGGGCACGGCGTCGGCTACACGTCCTGGGAGCTCGTCAACGTTCACAGCGGACCGGACGCGGCCGTACGGGTCTCCGTGCGCAACACCGGTTCGCGGCCGGGCAAGCAGGTGCTGCAGGTCTACCTGGCGCGGCCCGGTTCGAGCGTCGACCGCCCCGCCCGCTGGCTGGCCGGGTTCGCCGTCGTGCGCGGCGAACCCGGCGAAACGCTCACCGCCGAGATCCCGCTGCCTCCCCAGGCCTTCCAGCACTGGGACGCGGTACGGCACGACTGGGCGGTCGAGCCTGGAACGTTCGAAGTCTCCATCGGATTCTCCTGCGCGGACATCCGTGGCACGACGTCGATCAAGGTTCACGAGGAGTGATCAACCGGGTCTTCCCCCCGGCCCGAGAGAAAGTAAGTGAGGTGGTGCAGCGATGTACCCCAGTAATCGCCACGTCGATTCCATCCCCGGCGCTTCGGCCCTGTCGCGCCGGACGCTCCTCAGCGGGCTGGCCGTCCTCGGTGCGGCCGGCCTGGCCGGATGCCGTTCCGCGGTGAACGAGGGCAAGACGGCCGGCGCGGTGAGCGGCCCGACCCGCGGCGGGACCCTGGTCGCCACCGTCGCCGCGCCGCCGGACCCGGCGGCCTATTTCACCGGCCGCCCCGGCAACATCTTCTGGAACCGCAACGTCCTGGAGACGCTGGTCATGGTCGACCAGGACAACAAGCCGCAGCCCCTGCTGGCGACGAAGTGGGAGCTGCGGGACGACAACCGGACGCTGGTGCTGTCGCTGCGCGAGGGCGTCAAGTTCCACGGCGGCCGGGCCTTCGGCGCGGAAGACGTCGTGTTCACCCTCGAACGCGAGATGGCGGGCGACGGCCTGGCCACGCTCGGCGGCGCGATGAAGGGCTGGAAGGCGAGCGCCACCGGCCAGCACGAGGTCACGATCACCTCGCCGCGGCCGCTCCAGGAAGTGGTGCTGGACATCCTCGACTCGACACCGATCATCGACCGCGAGAGCTACAAGGGGCTCGCGGACGGGTCGAAGGTCATCGGCACGGGACCGTTCCTCTGGTCCGGCTACAAGGCCGGCACGGAGATCAAGATGACGCGCAACGACGCGTACTGGGAGCAGGGGCTGCCCTACCTCGACGGCATCGAGCTCACGGTCATCGGCGACTCCACCGCCCAGCTGGCGGCGCTGCGCTCAGGCCGCGCGCACCTGGCGAACGGGCTCAACATCCAGGACGCCAAGACGGTCGTCGACGACAAGAAGTTCCACCTCGACCTCAACCACGGGCTCGTGTACGCGCTGGGCTTCGACGTCACCAAGGCGCCCTTCGACAAGCCCGAGGTGCGCCGGGCCATCGGCTACGCGATCGATCGCCGGCGCATCAACCAGCAGGTCTTCGGCGGGGTGGGCACGACGACCAGCCTGCCGTGGAGCGAGGACGCGACCGGCTACCCCGCGGAGCTCGCCGCCACCTACGCCTACCAGCCGGACCGCGCGAAGAAGATGATCGAGGACGCCGGGGCGGCCGGGGCCCGCGTCGAGATCGCCGTCCACGCGCTGCCGGTGCCGCGCAACGTGATCGAGATCGTGTCCCGCAACCTGACGGACGTCGGCCTCCGGCCGTCGGCGCTCGAACTGCCCCCCGCGGAGTTCGAGCCGCGCAGGATCGCCGGCAAGCTGGGGCCCGCGTTCCTGACCTGGACCGCGGTGGCCAAGCTGCCACCGGCGCTCTCGCTGTACGGATACCCGGACCTGCGGCCGGCCAAGAACACCTCGAACTACGCCGACGCCGGTTACCGCGAGCGGGCGCAGGCGCTGATCGACAGCGCCGACGAGAGCGAGACGGCGCAGCGGCTGAAGGACCTCTCGCAGTACCTGCTCGACGCCGCCTTCCTCCAGACCATCGCCATCGTGCCGGCCACGGTCGTGCGCGCGGACGCCGCGAGGGACATCCTGGTCAGCCGCTACGGCCGCTCCATGCGCGCCGCCTACCTCACCCGGTGAACGAGGCCGAGCATGATCCATTTCCTGATCCGGCGCCTGCCGTCGGTCCTGCTCGTCCTGGTGGCGACGACCGCCATCGCCTTCCTCCTGCCCCGCCTGGCGCCCGGTGATCCGGCCGCCATCGCGGCGGGGCCGGAGGCCACCGCGGAGCAGGTCGCGGCGATCCGCGTCGAGATGGGGCTGGACCGCCCCCTGGCCGAGCAGTACGTCCACTGGATGGGCGGGCTGCTCACCGGCGACCTGGGCCAGTCGCTGCAGTTCAAGCGCCCGGTCGCCGAGCTGATCGGCAGCAGGGTGGAGAGCACGTTCGAGCTGACCGTCGCGGCCACGATCCTCCTGGTCGCGGTCTCGCTCGGGCTCGGGATCTTCGCCGGGTCGGCGCGTTCGCGGCTGTCCCGGTTCACCGCGGACGCGAGCAACACCGTGCTCCTGGCGATGCCGCCCTTCCTCTTCGGCCTGTTGCTGATCATCCTGTTCGGGGTGGTCTTCCGCCTGCTGCCGATCAGCGGGGAGGTCGCGGTGCTGGACGACCCGGTGATCGGCCTGCAGTACCTGATCCTGCCCGCGGTGGCGATGGCGGTGCCGATGGGCGGCCACGTCGCCATGCTCGTCCAGTCCTCGATGGACAACGCGTGGCGGCAGGACTACGTCGACCTCGCCGTGGCCAAGGGCGTGCCACGAAGGTGGATCACCCTGCGCCACGTCGTCCGCAACAGCCTCGGGCCCGCCGCCGTCACGATCGGCATGCGGTTCGGCGACATGCTGGCCGGCGCCGTCGTCATCGAGATGATCTTCGCGAGGAACGGGATCGGGCAGCTCGGGGTCTCGGGCGTGCTCAGCGCGGACTACAACCTCGTACAGGTGATCATCGTCGGCACGGTGCTGATCGCCGTGGTCGTGCAGCTGCTCACAGAGATCGCCATGGCGGTCCTGGACCCCCGCGTCAGGTTGGGAGCGTGAAACCATGACCACCACCGTCACCGCACCCGGAACCCCCGCGCCGGCGGTGCCGCGCCGGCCCGGCGCCGGGGCGCTGAGGCAGTACCTCACCGCGCTGCGCACCCCGCGCGGCGCGTTCGGCGGCGGGCTGCTGCTGGCCCTCGTCGCCGTTGCCCTCCTGGCGCCGGTGCTGTTCCCCGGCGGGTACGACGACCAGAGCGGCGATTCGCTGGCCGGCGCCTCGGCCGCGCACTGGATGGGCACCGACGAGCTGGGCCGCGACATCCTCGCCCGCACGATCTACGGCCTTCGTACGGATCTGAGCCTGATCCTGGCCGCGGTGCCGGTGAGCGCCGTCATCGGGACGCTCATGGGGCTCACCGGCGTGGTCTCGCGCCTGCTCGGCGCCGCGATGCAGCGCGCGCTCGACATCATCCTCGGCTTCCCGGGGCTGGTGCTCGGCATGAGCGTCGTCCTCGTGCTCGGCACGGGCTGGCTCTCGCTGTTCGTGGCCGTGCTGATCAGCGGCCTGCCCGGGTTCGGGCGGCTGTCGCGGGCCGGGCTCCAGGTCGAGCAGGAGCGCGAGTACGTGCTGGCCGCCAAGGTGCTCGGCGTGCGCAAGCGCACCGTGCTGGTGCGGCACGTGCTGCCGAACATCATGGACCCGATCGTCGTCGGTGCCGCCGTCTACATGGTGGTCGCGATCTTCATCGTGTCCGGCCTGAGCATCGTGGGTCTCGGCATCAAGCCGCCCGTCCCGTCTCTGGGCGCGATGCTCAACGTCGGCGCCCGCTACATCGAGGTGCACCCCGCGTACGTGCTCGGGCCCGGCCTGGTGCTGCTGCTCCTCGCGTTGGCGTTCACCCTGCTGTCCAACGCGCTCAACAAGGCGGTGCTGCGGAAATGACCATCCACCCCCATGGCCACCCCCATCGCCACCCCCACGGCGTCGCGCCGGCGGCCCCGGCGCGTCCCGACGCGGACGTCCTGCTCGAGGTCCGCGGGCTGCGCACCGAGTTCGCGACCGGCGCGGGGATCGTCCACGCCGTCAACGACGTCGATCTCACCCTGCGACCGGGCCAGATCCTCGGCGTGGTCGGCGAGTCCGGCTCGGGCAAGTCGGTGACCGCCCGCTCGATCCTGCGGATGGTGCCCCAACCGGGCCGGATCGCCGCCGGCGAGATCCGCTTCGGCGGCCGCGACCTGCTCGGGCTGTCCGAGGAGGAGATGCGCCGCATCCGCGGGGCCGAGATCGCGATGGTGTTCCAGGACCCGCAGTCCGCGCTCAACCCGGTCCTCACGGTGGGCGCGCAGATCGTCGAAGCCCTCACCGTGCACGGCACGGGCAGGCGCGCGGCCCGCGCACGGGCCCTCGAACTGCTCCGGCAGGTCGGGATCCCGGACGCCGAACGCAAGATCGACGACTACCCGCACCAGTTCTCCGGCGGCATGCGCCAGCGCGCCGTGATCGCCATCGCACTGGCGGGCTCGCCGTCGCTGCTGATCGCCGACGAGCCGACCACGGCCCTGGACGTCACCATCCAGGCGCAGATCCTGCGCCTGCTCAAGCAACTGCGCGACGAGCTGGGCATCGCCGTACTCATGATCACTCATGACATGGGCGTGGTCGCCGAGATGTGCGACGACGTCGTCGTCATGTACGGCGGCCGGGTCGTGGAGCGGGGACCCGTCGAGACGATCTTCGCGCGGCAGGAGCATCCGTACACCGCCGACCTGCTCAAGGCCATGCCGCGGATGGACACCGCGGGCGGCAACCGGCTGCCGGCGATCCCCGGCGCCCCGCCGGACCCCGCCGCGCTGCCGCCCGGGTGCGCCTTCCACCCGCGCTGCCGGCTGGCCGAGGACCGCTGCCGCGCCGAGGTTCCCGAGCTGCTGCCCCTGGCCACGCCGGGGCACGCCGCCGCCTGCTGGGTGACCCATCAGGGCACGCCCATACCGCCGCTCACGCTCGTCACCGCCGACCCGGCCGCGCGGGCCGAACAGGAGCGAACCCCGCTGCTGAGCGTGGAGAACCTCCGGGTCGACGTCGCCTCCGGCCGCAGGAGCCTGCTCGGCCGCCCACAGCCCGTGTACGCCGTGGACGGGGTGAGCCTGACGGTCGTCGGCGGGGAGACACTGGGCCTGGTCGGCGAGTCCGGGTGCGGCAAGTCGACCCTCGCCAGGACGGTCGTCGGGATCAACCGGCCGGCCGCGGGCACGGTCCGCGTCGGTTCCGACGGCGTCGACGCGTTCTCCCCGGCCGGCGCGCGGGCGTTGCGCTCCACGGTGCAGTACGTGTTCCAGGACCCGTACGCGTCGCTCAACCCGCGCCGCACGATCAGGCAGTCGCTCGACGAGGCGCTCGACATGCGTGGCGTGCCGGTCGCCGAACGTGCAGCGGAGGCGGACGCGCTCATCCGGCGGGTCGGCCTGAACGAGTCGCACCTGGACCGCTACCCGCACGCCTTCTCCGGCGGGCAGCGCCAGCGCATCGGCATCGCCCGCGCGCTGGCCGTCCAACCCCAGGTGCTGATCTGCGACGAGCCGGTGTCGGCACTGGACGTGTCGATCCAGGCGCAGATCATCAATCTGCTGGAGTCGCTGCGCGACGAGCTCGGCCTCGGGTACCTGTTCATCGCGCACGACCTCTCGGTCGTGCGGCACCTGTCCGACCGGGTCGCCGTCATGTATCTCGGCAAGATCGTCGAAACCGGCCCGGTCGAGGCGGTCTACGCGGCTCCGCAGCATCCGTACACGGTCGCGCTCATGTCGTCCTCGCCGGTGCCCGACACCACGGTGCGCGGCCGCGAGCGCATCGTGCTCACCGGCGACCTGCCCAGCCCGAAGAGCCCGCCGTCGGGCTGCCGGTTCCGTACGCGCTGCCCGATCGGCCCGCTGGCCCATCCCGAGCGGACGATCTGCGCCGAGCAGGAGCCGCAGCTCGCCGAGACCCCGGGCGGGCAACTGGCCGCGTGCCACTTCGCCGGGGAGCTGGTGGCGACCGGCGGACAGCGGTGAACTCACCGGGCTTCAGAGATCGGCGAGGAGGTCGTCGAGGGCCTTGTTGAGGGCTTCGGCGTTGGCCGGGGTGAACCAGGTGGTGCGGATGCGTTCGTTGTTCCCGTTCGGGGTCTCATGGTCGGCCGCGAGCCGGCGCAGCGAACGGGTCTCGTCACTCAGCGAACGGCCGACCCCCTGGAAGAGGCCGCGGACGTAGCGGTCCGCCTCGTCGGGGTCGATGCCGTGACCGACGGTCCACGACGTGAGCGTGGCGAGATACGAGTAGTGGGTGGTCAGCGTTCCCGTCAGTGCGGACAAGACGTTGAAGGCCGCCTCGTCCGCGACCGGGAGCACCCCACCCAGGTGCTCGAAGAGGGAGTTCACCACCGGGTGCGACGGGTACGTCACCGTGACGGAGCGGCGTTCGCGTACGGTGGGCAGGGGGATGGCCCGCACCAGCGGGGCGTCGGTGGCGAGCGTCCGGCGCAGGTCGTCGTTGCCGACCCCGGCCATCACGTTGACCACCACCTTGTCGCCGTCCACCCTCAGCCCGGCCAGTGCTTCGTGCCGGTCCTGGCGGCGTACGGCGATGATCATCACCTCGGAGCCGTCCACCACTTCCTGGTTGCCGGCGCACACCCGCACGCTCTCGTAGCGCTCGGACAGCGCCGCGACCGTGCCGGCTCCCCGGGGGGAGAGGAACACCTCGGGGGACCGGTCGGCTCCCTCACACAGGCCCGCCACGATGGCTCGGCCGATCTCGCCCACCCCGATGATGCCGATGCGCTTCACTGTGTCTTCCTCCATCGTCTTACCTGTCGCGATCTTCTCCATAGGAGCATGACCGTCAGGAGGCCGGCCGCGCAGGGGCGTTTCCGCTGCGTCCGATGTGCGCTACATCTCATCCGCAGGCCGTTACACCGGATGCGTGGCTGGTGTCTCCCCGGAAGAAGCCCGGGCAGCGTTGAATTCGTTCCGGACCGCGCTCGCGACCGGGGACCTGCGGGGCTGCTCAACGTACTCGCCCCGGACGTCGTCTTCGTCAGCGACGGCGGCGGCCTCAAGCCGGCGGCCCTGCGGCCGGTCGTCGGCGCCGACAAGGTGCTCGGTTACGTGGCAGGCAGTGTCGCCAAGGTCGGCGGCACCTTCACCGGTGAGCCCACGACGGTCGACGGCAACCCCGGGCTCATCCTGCGCCTGGACGGCGTGCTGGCCTTCCGCTGGAGAACGCCCGCGTGACCGGCCTCTACTACGTCCGCAACCCCGAAAAGCTCACGCCCGTCGAGTCCGAAGCCCCTCTTACCTCCCGCTGACCGTGCATTAATTTCATGCGATACCGTATCGAATGAGAATATATCTGGTAGCATGGGTTGATGGCTGCCGACATTCCCCCCAGAGCGACCGACCGCTCTGGGGGTGCATCGCCTTTCGCTCTCGGTTTGCTGCTGCGCCAGGCGCATTGGCGCGCGGCCACGGTGATGACGGAGGCGCTTCGGCCGCTCGGCATAGAGTTGCGGCATTTTGCCGTGCTGATCGTACTGATCGAGCGCGGGCCCACGGTGCAGCGGGACCTGGCGACGGCGACCGGGTCGGACAAGGCCGGGATCATGCGTGTCGTGGACGACCTGGAGCGTAAGGGGCTGGCCGTACGCAAGAGCGTTCCGGGGGATCGACGGGTTCGGGCAGTGGAGATCACGCCTCAAGGCGTCGAGCTCTTCGATGCGGCCCATGTGGCGGCGGAGCCGGCGGATGCGCGTCTGGTTGCCGCGTTGGGGCCCGGCGAGGCCGAACTCCTGAGGGATCTGCTGACCCGGTTCGCCTATCCAGCGGACGGCGAGGCGTAAGCGCGCCCGTGTGCCGGTTGCCCTGCCCTGGCGGCGCCGTTGCGCACCTCGTCGGCTAGCGTTGAATTCATTCCCTCCGCGATGCACGGGGCTCGTACGGTCGCCAGATAGTATTGAATGATACAATCACTGGTGATACAGTCTCGGATGTAGTGACATTAACGCATTGAGGAGGTAGGTGATCTTGGACGTCTATGAGGCAGTCACGAGCCGACGGGCGGTGCGCGGATTCACCGACCGGCCTGTCCCGAGAGAGGTGCTGGAGCGCGTGCTGTCCGCCGCGGCCTGGGCGCCGTCCGGATCGAACCTCCAGCCATGGCACGCGTACGTGCTGACCGGCGAGCCGCTGGCCGAGCTGAAGAAGCGCGCCGGTAAGCGCCTGGCCGCAGGCGACCCCTGGGACGATCGCGAGTACGAGATGTACCCGCCCACGCTGAAGACCCCGTACCACGAGCGCCGATCCGCCTTCGGCCAGGAGCGCTACAGCGCACTCGGCATCGTGCGTGAGGACTGGGAGGCGCGCCAGAGGGCCGCTGCCGAGAACTGGCAGTGTTTCGGCGCGCCCGCCGCCCTGTTCTGCTACATCGACCGCGACCTGGGCCCGCCCCAATGGGCCGACGTCGGCATGTACCTGCAGACCGTCATGCTGCTGCTGCGCGCCGAAGGGCTGCACAGTTGCCCGCAGATGGCGTGGTCGGTGTATCGCAGGACCGTCGCGGAGATCCTGTCACCCCCGGACGACCTCATCCTCTTCTGTGGCATGTCGATCGGGTTCGAGGACGTCACCGTGGAGTACGTCCGTACGGGCCGGGCGCCCCTCGGCGAGACGGTCGCGTTCGTCGAGGGTTAGCCCCGCGCGTCCTCGAGATCAACCTCACCGGCACGTACCCCCTCCTCGATTGATGAGTACGTGTCGTCAAATCCGGCTCCGGGCCTCCTACGTCGCGGTCGGCTCGCCCATGGACTGGGCAGCCACGGCATCTCCGTCACCGAACAGGTGCGCAAGACGTTCCCCGGCACTGCTGTGAGCGCGACGCGGCCGGCAGCCCGAAGACCTCGTCGGCACGGCCTCCTTCCCGCCTCTTTTTCTTGAAAGGAAACGCAATGACCTACATCGTCGGTTACATCGTCGGGAGTCTGTCCCAGAAGTCGATCAACCGGACTCTCGCTCTGGCTCTGAGCCGTCTCGCGCCGCCGGAACTCCGCCTCACGGAGATCCCCATCGGCGAGCTTCCCCTGTACAGCTACGACTACGACCCGGACTACCCCGCCGTGGCCCAGGAGTTCAAGGACGCGATCAAAGCCTCCGACGCCCTCCTGTTCGTCACCCCCGAGTACAACCGGTCCGTTCCGGGCGCGCTGAAGAACGCCATCGACTGGGCGACCCGGCCCTACGGATCCAACGTGCTGAACGGCAAGCCGTCCGCGATCATCGGAGCCTCGCCCGGCCAGATCTCCACCGCGGTCGCACAGCAGCACCTCAAGACCATCCTGTCCTTCACCAACTCCCCGGTGCTGGGTCAGCCCGAGGCCTACATCCAGTTCGCCAAGGGCCTGATCAACGACGAGGGCGACATCCAGGTGCCGTCCGTCGCCGAGTTTCTGACCGGATACATGCAGGCCTTCACGGCGCACATCCGGCGCCACCACCACGACATCCCGGACCTGTAGGCCGCCCTGAGAGCGAGCCTTCATCATCACCGCCGGGAGGAGAATCATGTCCTTGATCGTCAGCCAGATCCTGTTCACCACTGCCATCGCCGCGGCGTTGGCCATGGTGTCGCTGTACAGGCGGACACCGGCCCCGTGCCAGGACTGCTCGCCGCAGGAACGGCAGCTGCTCGTCCTGTTCATCCGCGATGAAATCGACGAGGAGGAGTACCGCCGCCGGCGAGCCTTGAACAGCCGAGTGCCCGGCAGGTTCGCGCACGCGTGCGGCGCGCCGGGCGATCTGCGAAGCGGCGAGATGACGTCATGAGTCCGGGCTCATCGCCGCGGCGGCCGCGCCTGCGCTCGACCCCGGCCCGACTCACCGTCCTGGCCCTGGCCACGGCGATCGCCGTACTGGTCCCGATGGGCATGGTCGGAGCGTCAGCCGCCGGGCAGGCCTCAGCCGACCCCGGCTGGTCGGGCGCCCGCGAGCAAGCCGGGATCACCGCCGCCGCGGCCGGGCGCCGGAATCTGACCGGCACGATCGAGACGCAAACACCCGGCATCGACCTGATCCAGGTGGTGGGAGCCGATCACCGCGTCATCGCCGCTTCTCCCGCGGCACGCGGCCGGGACCCGCTGAGCCAGGTACGACCCTCCCCGGACCACCCTCAGGCCGACGTCGAGGTGTGCGACAAGCACAGCGGCAGACGGTGCCTGCGTCTGGCCGCCGTCCGCCTCTCACCCGCCCCCACCTCCCCGGTGGTCTACGCCGGCCGGATGGTCTCGCCCGTGGCGCCGTCCCGGACGTTCCAACTGCTCTGGATCGCCCAGATCGCGCTGCTGATCCTCCTGGCCACAGCGGCGACATGGAAGATCACCAGCCGCACGTTGCGCCCGATCCAGCTCATACGCGCACAGCTGGCCGCGATCAACGTCAGCGACCTGAGCATCCGCATTCCGCAACCGCACGGCCACGGCGAGATCACCCAACTGGCGCGCACCGTCAACCACACGCTCGGACGTCTGGAGCAGGCCAAAGCCTCGACCCATCAGGCGCTGCAGCGGCAACGCCAGTTCGCCTCCGACGCCTCCCACGAGCTGCGCACCCCGCTGGCCGGCCTGCGCGTGCGCCTGGAGGAGGCACAGATGCATCCCCGCGACACCGACCTGCTCGACCTGATCGGGCACACGCTGGAGGACCTGGATCGGATTCAGGACATCATGACCGACCTGCTCCTGCTTGCCCGCCTGGACGCCACCGCTCCCCAGGCCACTCAGCGCGTCGATCTGACCGATCTGATCCGCACCGAGACCGGCCGGCGTGCCGATCGCCACCCGGCAGTCCTGAACCTCGCCGAACGGGTCGTCGTCGACGCCGTACCAGGACAGATCGCAAGGGTGCTGACCAACCTGCTGGACAACGCGCAGCGGCACGCCACCAGCAAGGTGCGGGTACGGCTTCGCAGCTCGGCAACGCACGCCGAGCTGGTGGTGAGCGACGACGGCGACGGCGTGCCCCCGGCCGACCGAGAACGGATCTTCCAGCGGTTCGTCCGCCTCGACGCCGCCCGCAGCCGCGACCGCGGAGGCACCGGCCTGGGCCTGGCCATCGCCCGGGACATCGCCACCGCCCACCACGGCACCCTGCACGTCGAGCAGGCCGCGATCGGCGGGGCCGGCTTCGTCCTGCGCCTGCCGCTGAGCACTCCCGCCGAGCAGGCCGCCCCGCCGAACCCTGGCGCCTGACCACACGCCGCAGCGCTTGCACGACCACAGTCGGCAAGGCAAGAAGTCGCAGGTGGTTACCGCTGATTTCTGCACTCAGCATCCACCGCCGACCGGTCCGGCTCCGGCTGCCGCTCCGTGACAGTGACCTCACCCATGTCTCCTCCTCAGCCCGGCAATTGCGCCACCGCAAGTATCGATACCGCTGGTAGCGCAATGGTTTATCGTGTGGGCATGACCTCGACCGCATCCGCCAGACCACCCGGTCGCCCGCGCGCCGGCCTCAACGACGTGGTCTTCGCCGCGACACTGAGCACGGTCCAGGAGCTCGGGTACGCGCGTGCCACCGTCGACCGCATCGCCGCCGCGGCCGGGGTCGCCAAGACGACGATCTACCGTCGCTGGCCGTCCAAGGGCGCGTTGATCGTGGACTGCCTCCTGGACGTGTTCGGCCCGGTGCCGCTGGACGGCACCGGTCGAGCCGAGCTCATGTCCTCGGCCATCCGCTGGATCGCGGGGAAGATCAGCGAACCCGGGGTCGGCGACGCGTTCGCCGGCGTGTTCAGCGACGCCGTCAGCGACCCGGCCCTGCGCGAGATCCTGTCCACCCGGTTGCAGGACCCCTACCGGCTCGCGCTCCAGGAGGCGCTCGGCGAGCCGGAAAACCGGGTCCTGTTCTTCATCGACGTCGTCGTCGGAACCCTGCTCCACCGGATGGGCATGACCGGCGAGCCGATGGTGGATGCCGACGTCGCCGCACTGGTCGAGATGGTCCTGTCGCACTTCACCGACGACGCGTCCTGACTGCCGATCGTTTCGACCTCGATGTCGAGCGGGCGCGGAAGGGCAACGGGCCGATGCTCGTCACGTCTCGGCGATCCCTGGCGCCCGGAAGGCATGACGAAACACCCCGCAAGGGGTGGGAACCGAATACGCAAGAAAGGGGCCGCGGCTGACGCCGTGGTTGCGGGCGGGGGCAGCGATTGAGCGGCCCTCCAGGTACGCGGTGCGGACGTCGTCGGTCTTCGCGGCCGCCACGGCGGGCGGCGCCCGCCCTTGCTGCCCTTGGCCTCGGCGGCTCGCAGTCCGTCGTAGGTCAGCTCGCGCTGGAGTTCGCCGGCGGCGGCGAGGGTCTGCACCATGAACTTCACGGTGGGACAGCAACTCCCCGGTGCGCGGGTGACGGGCGGTGAGGTCCATCGCGGAGGACGCGCCGTCGTGGATGCGCAGCGCCACCTGGTCGCGGTGGAGGACGTCGAGCACGTCGAGGATGTGCCCGGTGCCGCGTACGAGGCGGAACATCTCGGAGATGTGCACGGTGTCGCCCGGCCGCGTCGCTCGCTCTTCGCCCCGAGGCAGTGCCGTCCGTGAGCGTGAACAACGGCGGCCATGGCCAGGCCTCGGCTCTGCCAGTCGTTGCGGACCATGTACGGATTTGAGACCACGAGCAGCTCATGGCAGGCTCATGCCGCATGATCGATGAATTCGCGAAAGACAACCTGCACGGGAGGCTGCGGCGGGACCGCAAGGCGCTGCTCTGGAAACTCGACGGCTTGTCCGAATACGACGCCCGCCGACCTTTGACAGCAACCGGGACCAACCTCCTCGGCCTGGTCAAACACGTGGCCAGCGTGGAGGCCAGGTACTTCGGCGAGGTCTTCGACCGCCCTTCCCCGGAACCGCTGCCCCGGTGGCAGGACTCCGACGGCAGCGATCTGTGGGCGACCGAGGACGAGACCCGCGATCAGATCATCGGATTCTACCAGCGCACGTGGGAACACTCGGACGCGACGATCAACGAGCTTCCCCTCGACGCCCCCGGCCACGTGCCGTGGTGGCCGGAGCCTTATCCCAACACGAACCTGTTCGCCGTCATGGTCCATGTCCTCGGCGAGTCCAACCGGCATGCCGGGCACGCCGATATCCTGCGCGAGGGCCTCGACGGCCGGACCGGGGTGCGCCCCGAACACGAGATGCAGATCGACGAGGAAGCCCGTGCAGCCTACTGCGCGAAGATCGAGCAGGCCGCCAGGACTGCCGCACCAATCAAGGCTTAGGTAGACATACCAGGCAGCCTGACATCAGTTCCCCTGCCGGCGCTTGCGATTTCCGAGCACCCCGGCCACCTGATATGCCCGCTTCACCCGATATGGGCGTTCAGTCCACGCCTTCGTCGTCCTCGTCCAGCTCGGGCGCGTCCGGGTCGCGCAGCGGGCGCAGGGCGCCGGCGGCCGGGTCGAGGCGGTGAAGCTGTAGCGGCCGAGCAGGTTCAGGTTGCGGTGCTCGAGCGGGGAGAGCCGGGTGATGTCCTCCTTGCGGATCTCGTGGCCCTTGGCCTGGAACTGGGCGACGGCGGCGTCGATGTAACGGGTCGTCCAGAGCACGAAGGCGTTGAGGACCAGGCCGAGCGAGCCGAGCCGGTCCTCCATGCCGTCCCGGTACGCCTGGTGGATGGTGCCGCGCTTGCCGTGGCACACGTCCCGGGCCAGCTTGTGGCGGGATTCCTGGACGGTGAGCTGCCGGTTCATCTGGCCCCGGTAGGTGCCGCCGTCGACCGGGTCGACCACGCGCAGCAGGTGCTCGGTCTTGGCGATCCGCCCGTACTCCGCGAACGCCGCACCCAGCGGAGTCGGGCTCGCGTCCGGACATGCGCAGCAGGTCGTAGGCACGGACCTGGTTGATGACCAGGGAATCGGCGACCTTCAGCATGTCCGGCCAGTGCGTGATCACCTTGTTCAGGTTCACGCGGTTGCGCGCCAGGTCCTCCACCGCGCCGTACGTGCCCGTCTCGACGCCGGGCATCGTGGCCCGCCAGAACCGCTGGTCGTCCAGGTCGCGGAACCGCGGGCTGAAGTTGTAGCCGTCCAGGTTCAGCAGCGCGTCCAGGAAGTGCAGGGAGTCGCGCGGGGTGCCCGGGACGACCGTCTGCCCAATGCCCGCGACCTGGTCGTTGACGGCGTTGGGCCAGGTGATGCCCCGCTTGAGCCCGAAGTACTTCGGCGACGGCGCAGGCCCACTTCGCCCTTCCGCGCGCACCTGCTGTCCGAGAGCCCGCCGACATCACGGAAAGTCACTACCACGGCCCTCGGCATCGAGAACTCGCGATGGTCGAATAGGTGACTCCACCAGTACCCCCGCCGCCCAGGCGGGTGTGCCGCTCAGCCGTATGTCGTCTCGGAATGTCCGAATGGGCTCAAGCGGTCGGTCAGGAAGGCGATGATCTCGTCCCTGGCCTTCAGCGTGGGATGTCCGTCCTCGTCGACGAGGTGGGCGGTGACCACGCTGTGGGGGGACCCGACCACGTCGCCGAAGAACGGTGGCGGGCTGGTGTTCGCGGAACTGCCCGGAAGAACACGGCCGTCGAAGGCGTCGCCGAGGAGCGCCTGGTAGGCGGCGAAGCGCTGGCCGGTGCACCAGCGGTCGTCATCGAAGCGGTAGGCAAGGACCTTCAGCCCCTCGCGCGCGATGCGGTCTCGGACTGCGCGCGCGTCCTCGTCGCTGATCTCAAGTCCGGCAGGGTCGTCCAGCGGCAGCGACGGGTGGTTGACCACTGGCGCGATGACAGCCGGCTCAAGCGCCATGGTGAGAGCGAAGTTGCCGGTGAAGCACAGTCCGATCGCGCCGACTCCCGGACCGCCGCATTCGGCATGGGCTTGGCGCGCCAGCCCACGTAGCCATGCCGTGACCGGGCTGGTGCCGCCCCCGGCGAACGCGCGGAACTCGGCACTGACACACGCGCGGCGGACGACTTCCGTACCACCCTCAACCGTGGGATAGGCACCGTCGATCCCGAAGAGTGAGGGGACATGAACGGTGAAGCCCGCGTCTCGCACCCACCGCGCCAGTCGAAGGACATCAGGACTGATGCCGGGCATCTCCGGCATCAACACGACGGCCGGCCCGGAACCCGCGGCGTACACCGTCTTCACCACCCCCTCCACATCCACGAGTCGGCGGGAGAAGTCCGTGATCATGTCGTCAAGTCGTCCGCTGGCAGCGCTCATGGTGACAGCGTGGACCGATGCCCCCGCGAGGGCGAGAGGCGACATCGCCATGTATGCGGGTAATCTCGCCATAGGCTGATGGTGAGGAGGCGAGCGTGAGCGCGCTGCGGGTTGGTGTCCTGGCCTATCCAGGCTGCTTCGCGTCCGAGGTGTTCGGCGTACCCGATCTCTTGACGATGGCCACGCACGTTGCCGGTCCGGACGGCTCCGGATACGAGGTGTCGATCGTTTCGCCCCGTCGTCGTGTCGCGGCATCGGGTGGTGCGGTGTTGGACGTCTCTCCGCTGCGCGAGGTAGATGTCCTTGTTGTGCCAGGGTTCGAGCTCGTGCCGGGCCTCGACGTGGACGCGAAGCTCGCACCCCTCGCCCCTGAAATTGCGGCGATCCGTTCACACGCTGCTGCGGGCACTGTCGTCGTCTCGATCTGTGTCGGAGCGTTCCTGCTCGCCGAGGCCGGACTCCTCAACCGACGCCGTGCTACCACAGCCTGGCTCCTCGCGGACGAACTGGCTCGACACTATCCGGACGCTGACGTCCGGCCTGAGAATCTGGTCGTCACCGACACCGGGGTGACGACAACGGCGGCCTTCAGCGCCATGTACGACTTCGCGCTGGATCTGATCCGTCAACACAGTGGTGCCGGCGTGGCACGGACAACCGCGCGGGTGGCGCTCGTCGACGATGCGCGATCGTCCCAGACCCCATACGTTGACGCGCAATGTCTTCCGCAGCCCGGAAACGCGTTCTCCCACAAGGTCATGCGATGGCTCGACCAGAACCTTGCCGCCCGATACGACCTCGCCGCGTTGTCGGACACGTTCAAGGTCAGCACTCGGACGCTGCTGCGGCGCTTCGCGGACGAGACCGGCCAGAGCCCGCTGGAATACCTGCAGTCGTCGCGTGTCCGTCGCGCCCGCCACCTCCTTGAGGCCACGAACCGAACCGTCGGCAGCATCTCCGCCGCGGTCGGATACAGGGACCCCAGCACGTTCGCCACCCTCTTCGCCAAGCACACTGGACGACGCCCGAGGGACTACCGCGCGGCCTTCCGCCGTGTTGACTGATTTAGGCGCATGAAGCCGTTTTGCCGCTGGACATCACGGTCAGTTACTGCCGCCCCCCTCTGCATCGACAGTCGAATACGCGACCTCACCAGCCCCGAGGCCGGGTGAGCGGGATGCTGGTGGTGGCCAGCGCGGTGAGCACGGTCAGCGCGTCGGTATCGAGGTCGGGCTGCGTGGTGTCGGCTGCCGTGGTGGCACCAAAGCCCTCATCGCTACGACAGGGGAGATCGGGGTCGAGGAACCCAGGAACAGTCGTTGGCGGCTACAGCACCTCTGCGGCGTTCCTCAGCATGTTGTCGAGGCGCTGGCTGTGCCTTTCGAGCTGGGAGCGATTCTCCGCGATCAACCGCCGCTGCGCGGCGAGATCGGCGGTCAGCCAACTGCGTACAAAGCCTGACTCGTTTTTGCACATGATGTCGTCGAGCGCGGCCCGGCGTTCGGCTTCGGTGGGAGGGATCCCGTGTTTCCGCTGCTCTTTTGTCGGATTCGGATGCGCGGCCATCCGTTGGGAGGTCCAGTAGGAGTAGGGGGCTTCGACGGGGTCCTCGTAGTCGTGTCCCCTCCGGGTCATGCAGCGTTTCCACTCGGCAGCTGCACTCTGAACGGCCGGGTCCTTCCGCGAGGTCTTCCATGCTCTGGATTCGAGTTCTGGCACCGGGTTCCTCGCCTTGCCCGTGGCGGAGGCGGTCTCACCCCGCTCGAGCCGGCGGTTCGCCGCACCGCGGCAGCCGCCCTGGGGCAGGCCGGCGATCCGGGCCGGGTGCCCTTGCTCGTCCACGCCGCTGACGATCTGGAGCAGCCGGGACTTCCTGTCAATCTGGTCTTCCCACAGAGGGGCAGTGACCGGCGGCGCGTCGAGGGAGTACGCCCAGGTACGGGCGGTACGTACGTCATACATGCCGTACCGGTCGTTCTGCGGTACCCGATGGCGACCGGACTGCCAAGCAGGCAGTTTGACGTGGAACCTGTCGGCACACTGCTGAGTCAGCAGATACCTCGCCCGAAGGGTGGTTTCGAGCTCCGCATCGGTCAACTCGAAGGCGGCCAAAGGGTAGTCGACCTGGTCAAGATCAATGGTCTTCCCGAGGAGCTTCTCTCCCGCCTCCGGAGGGCCGCCTCCGCAACCGACGAGCACCGCCAAGACGGACAGCATCAGGGCGCCGAGCAGGCGACCATCGGCCACGGTGACGACCTCCTGAGAGCCGGGACCAAGGACGGGGACGGTCCGCGCGCCGCCGGGACCAGTGGGACTGACCCCGGACGACGCTTTGCGCTACATTCCGGACGGGGCAGGCTCAGCAGTTGAGCCAAGCCGCATAGCTCCGGTCGTTCTCGCCCGTGGCCACGTTGCGGACACCGGTCCCCGGCCAGGTGCGGAAGGCGAAGTGCCCGTAGTCGTCGGTCACATCGGCGTAGACGTAGGCGCCGCCGTACTGGTTGTCCCAGTACGAGCTCGCCTGCATCTTCATGGGGCCGGTGAAGAAGTGCCGACCGCAGGTCGTCCAGCCCTGGTAGGCGCCCTGGCAGTCGGAGTGCTGGTAGAAAAGGACCCACCCTCGGTCGGGTACCGCGGAACAGGCCGCGGCGTTCTTCGCCCCGGTGTCCGCTTTCACGGCGGTGGGAGCCTGCTGCACTGCCGAGGCGGCGGTAGGTGCCATGGCGAAGCCGATGCCGAGGGCCGCCGCAGCAATACCCACACGGATTTTCCCGTTCACGTGTTGCCCCTTTCGTCTCAGGTACGCCGCAGAAGCCGTCTGCAGGTACCAACGCCGGTCGTCAGTCGGGCGGAGTTGAGCGGGCGGAGAGAGCAGTACTCGTCGGAGGTCCTGGAGAATGCTCAGGTCCTTGCAGGTCAACGTCACGCCCTTTTGGCGATACTTGCCTTTCTGCCTGCGAAACTATCGCGGTGGCCTTTCGCCCCTCTGCCTTCTCACTGTCACGTCACTGTCGCGGTCCGGACCAGGACACCCACAGCAAGGGAACGAGCCCTCGCGACCATGACGAGATTTGAGCGGACACGAAGGCCGCCAAGCAGGCCATCCGTGCGGCCTTACGCACCTCGGACATCGACGCGGCGTGGAACGCGAAGATCGCCTGGTTCGCCCATCTGGGCGAGAACTGGGAACCCCAGCTCAAGCGCGGAGTGGCGGCGGGGCTGGGCATGCGCCGGCCCGGGGGCTCCCTGACAGCCGCCAGTGCTGGACGTCAGCGGCTGACTCACCCGTACCTGGGCCGCATATCGATGGGCGCTGTCGATTTAGCCCTCCAGTTCCTCGGGCGCAGGTCCTCTGCCAGGTGGGGCGGGGTGGTCAGCGACCGCCGTCGTAGATGAATCTGGCGACCGGGTGCTCGGCAACCCGGTCGACGGTACGCCGGTAGGCGTCCTCTTCGACCGGGGTGAGCACGACGTCGGCGGCGGGGCCGGCGGTGGCCAGGCGATCGCGCAGCAGCTCGGTGTCGGCGGTGTCGTCGAGGTCCGGCAGCCCGGCCGGCCGGGCGGCGGCCATCACGAGCTCGGGGCCGGACATGTTCACGCCGCCGTCCTCCAAGCCATCACGCACGAGCTCGTGCGCGTGCGGGGCGCCGAGCACCCGGGCCGCGGCGGACAGGACCTGAACGCCGGCCTGGTCGACGTCGACCAGGCGCAGCGGCGCGAACTCGTGGCGGCCGTCCGGGGCGAGCAGGCGGCCGGTGGTGCCGGCCTCTTGATGGCGCGCTCGCCCCGTGTGGGCGCGAGGGCGGTCTGAAGTCGTCGCAGTGCCTCCAGCGCGGCGCCGCTCGGCGAGCGGGGCGGGTACTCGCCGGGCTCGACCTGGTCGGTGTTCTCCCGCACGGCGTAGGTGAGCAGCAGCTCTTCCAGCTCGTTGAGCACGTGCCACAGGTCGTTGTTCAGGTCTGGCACCAGCACGGTTCGGATGGTGGGGCTCATGGGGTGTCCTTCCCCTTGATGGAACGCGGTCCTGGTGGACGCTGTCAGGGCCAGTGGATGTCGTCGACTAGCTCGCCGACGGGTGAGTTTTCGCCTTCGGGTGCTCTGTACAGCGTGGAGCGTCCGACGCCGAGTTCGCGAGCGATCTGGGTGACGGACTGGCCGCGGTCGCGGCGGGCCCTGGCGGCGGCGAGCACGGCCACGGTCACCATCACCGGGCAACCGCCGACGCGGCCGGCAGCGCGGGCGGCATCCAGGCCCTCCAGGGGCGCTCCTGGATGAGGTCGCGTTCCATCTCGGCGGCCATGGCCGCGACCATGAACAGCACCTTGTCCGCGATGCTCTGCCTGTTGGGCTTGTGGATGCCGGCGCAGATGCCGATAGCGGCAGAGCGGCGAATTCTTTATCCGGAGCTCCGCGGACTCTCCGTCGCCGGGCGCCGGGCCGTGCGAACCTGAAAGCCGTGGGACTTCTCCGGCTCGCCGTGCTCGTGGGGCTGACGGTGCGGCACCTGTGCCAGGGCGCCCCTCGGCCGCCTCAGAAGAATCTCCCTGTGCCCGGGCCGGCGGCGAGGCGCCCGCGCAGTCACCGGCTGATCATCGGGATGTTCGCGCTGTCCACGCTGCTCGGCGCGGCTGCCTGGAACTTGTACCAGACCGCCGCGCCCGTGCCCCTGTACACCCGCTTCGACGGGAGCATCGGCGTGTACGTGACCGTGCCGGAGGGCGAACGCGCCCTCGACCTCCTCACGCTGGCTGTCAAGGCGGATCCCTGCGGCGAACTCCAGGCGGAGGGGATCGCGCTCGACGAGAAGGAGCTGGCGCAGTGCGGGCCGGACACGTACGCGTTCGTGATGACCGGCCTTGCGACGAAGGGAGCTCCGCCGTGCTATGGCTATCGCATCACCCTCGACGGCGATGCGCGGTTGTCGGAGATGGAGCTCAACGACCGGCCTCGGCGGGTCACATCGGTGATCGACGGGCAACTCTGCCGCTCTCGCGCGGATTCCCTGCTCCTGGAGCCCGTCCACATCAGCGGGCGGGCGAGGAAGCCACTTGTGATCTCCCGCGGATACACGACCGTGCTCGCCGCTCCATCGGTCATGTACGGGGGCGCCACGAACGCCGACGAGACGCACATCTCCTGGCAGCTCGGCCGCATGCCGGTCGACAGCGTCGTGGAGTCCGGCACCGAGTACGGCCGCGACAGGTCCGACCCGCTACGGCTGGCCTGGTACCACCCCAGCCCGGAGACCGTCCCCGAGCCCACGACGGGCCTCGAGTGGCGGGCTGACCCCGATGAGCCGGCCGGGGACTCCGACCGGGGAGGATATCTCGCCGGACCGCACGCCCGGCTCATCTCCATCCCCGGCAAGCAGACCGCCGAACAGGCTCTGTTCTGGGCCGGTCTCCTGGCGGGCGCCGCCGTGTCGACGCTCACGTGGGCGGGGGAACTGCTGCTGGAAAACCGGCGATCAAGGCGATGAGGCAGGGCATGGCTTCTGCTCGCTCGATGGCTGCCGACGCCAGAGCAACGGTCTGTCATTGGGAGTCTGGCTGCGCTGGGAGCGCGGCCTGCGCGAGCTGACCGGCCTGGCGCCCTGCCCCGCCGCTGACGACCCGGCTGACGACCCGGAAAGATGCCTGCTGTTCGGCGGCCACCCGGGCGACCACTCCTTCGACCGGGCCGTGGTGATCGCGGGAATCCACAGTGAGGCATCCCCCGAGATGCCGGCCAGGATGGACGCTCTGCTGGCGGACCAGGCCGAAACTCCATGACCACCGCGTGCACGACCCGGCCTTCGAGGAGGCTGAGTGCAGAAGTTGGCGCTCTGAACTTGATCTTTTTTCGGTTCGATGACGAGAGCTGTTTGCCCTGGTGGATGGGCCTACGGCCGCCCAGCTCGGCGCGCCGTCGCCGAGAACTGGGGTTCGGGGACAACGTCACCCTGCTCGACGTGGCGACCGGCCCCAAGTCACCACTCGCCGTGACTCAAAGGGTGAGTGGTGACTGGTCCGGCAGCACGGCTCGCTGAAACTATGGCATGCCGTGGAGGAAGTGATTTCGACCCGGCTGCGCGCGAGTTGCCCACACCAAACGGACTTCGGGCTCACCGTGACACGAGGAACAACGGTGATGGCTCAGTGCCCCGGACGGACCTTTCTGTAATCTGCCTGCCTGGCGATGGGCATGTGGTCGGGAGTACGGACTATTCAGGACGCTGCCCAGAAGTACCAGCCCTGGTCATCAAAGCAGGGATGGGTCTGTGTCCCACCTGCCTGCACGCCGTTCCTCCAGTATTCGCAAATTCCCTTGGTGGAGTAGGGGCCGTACCAGTGACCTGCCGTCTCCTTGGCCTGTGCGGGACTGACGGAGAGCAGCAGAGCCGCGAGGCCGCCGATCGCGGTAATGGCAATTCTTCCGGTGACGTTTCGCTTCATTTCTCCGCTTCCTTTCGTCGTTTCTTCGTCATACGGCCGGCCATGTCAAGCGCGGAACCGGAATAGGCGACCACTACTTGCCCAGCAGAGAAGCGACAGCCAATTCGGTTCCGCGCGATTGAAGACAGACGTATGTCTGGAGGTGCCGATAATTTCGTCACCCGTGTGTCATTTACGCTAATGTCCAAGAAGGCTTGGTGCCAGGTAACCAGCAGGACATTCATAGGACATTTCGTCGCTGACAGGAGCAGTTCGTGAGAGTCAGACGCACCTGCTCCCCGCAGACGTTGGCCGCCAAGCCTCTGGAGGGGCATGGTGTTACTCGCCGCGTACACAGGTTGAATTCGTAGGGTCGGTCATGGGTTTGCCGGGGTATCGAGGGTGAGCCCGGTCTGGGCCAGGCAGCCGGTGAGCAGATGGGGCCGGTACTGGATCTTCTTCAGTTTGCGTTTGACGATCCGGACGAGTCCAGGCAGGTCGGTGACGGCGAAGTTGGCCAGGGCCCGGCGGAGCAGGGACCAGACGCCCTCGACGGGGTTCAGTTCGGGAGCGTAGGCGGGTAACTGGACGATGCGCAGCCAGTCGGCGTGCTCGGCGGCGAACTCGGCGAGCTGGCCGGCCAGGTGCACGTTGAGGTTGTCCCAGCACCAGACCAGTGGTGCGCCCAGGTGCTGGTGGGTGGCCACGATCAGGTCCCGGTAGTCGATCCAGGAGAACGACTTGGGCTCGCCCTTGCGGCCGCGGTAGATGTGCAGGCGGTAGAACAGGTGCGGGCGTTCGCCGTCCCGGTAGGCCACAACGCGGCCATGTTGACCCGGCCGGAGCCCTTGCCACGTACCGTCACCACCGGACGGGCACCGACCGGCGCCCAGGTGCGTCCCTTCGGTGGCCTCAGCCCTTGCCCGGCTTCGTCTTCGAAGCAGAGGTAGGCGCCCAGGTCCGCCGCGGTGCTTTTACCACCGGCCACACCTGCTCCTTCCAGGCAGCGATGGCCTCCTCGTCCCGCTCCAGAGCCCGCCGCACCGGGGCCTGGACCGACCAGCCATGGCGACGCAGCAGCTTGCCCACGCCCTCGATGGTGTAGCCGATGTGGAACAGCCGGCCGATCAGCGTCTTGACCCGGGCCAGCGTCCAGCACTGGTTCTCGTCGTATCCCCAGGCCAGCGGCCCGCGCCGTAACTCGGCCTCCAACCGTTGCCACTGCCGGTCCGACAGCTTCTCCTTCGACACCGGCCCCTTGGAGCGCAGCGCCTGAGTCCCGCCCTCGCGCCAGGCCTTACGCCAGCGGGTCACCGACCGCTCGTGCACCCATAACCGTGCGGCGACCGTCGTGGTTCGACTCCCCGGCCTCGAACCACTCGGCCGCTTGCAGCCGTACACGCTCCCGCCGTTCCTGCTCGGCAGGCGTATACCCACCCCTTTGCCCGTACACCCTGGGATACCGGTCACCGGCAGAGGTCTATAGTGACCTTCTGACCAGCGGTGATGCATCGACCATTTGAGACCACCATCGTTTTTTGAAGATCTTGAAACTGCCGTTTCAGAGCCCCCGAAACGCCTTCAAAAACGCGTTCAACAACCCGGTGATTCAACAACCTCCAAACACCGTTTGTTGAGTGGGTGTTGAACAACCTCGGATCTTGGCTGAGGGCCTCCGGAGATATGAGGCCGGGTGCGAGATGGTGGCGGCTTGGGTGCTGGCGACCGCCTGCGTCGTCGGGTCATTGTCGATTTCTGGAGTCGGCTGCGCAGACGTCCGAAGTCCTCTGCGCAGCACTGCCGGCGGTGCGAGGGCGCGAGTGTTGCTTGCCGCTCGATTACGACGGCCTCCTGGCGTCGAACGCCAGGAGGCCGTAGGCAAGCGAGCGGATGATGTGGGGTGCAGATCGCCGCAATCTGCATTACTGGCCCAGAATCACCTGACCGGCAGGAATTATGCTGTGGTCATAGCGCTGCTGGGCCGCGATGACCTCGGGGGTGTGCGCCGAAATCCAGCGGACCAATTGGGCGAAGGGGCGGGACAGGCCTTGACCCAACTCGGTCAGCTCATAGCTGACTTGCGGCGGGGTGGTTGGCTCCACGGTGCGCTCTACCAGCCCGTCGCGGACCAGAGTCCGCAGTTTGGCGGAAAGCATCTTCTCGCTGATGCCCTCGATGCGCTGGCGCAACTCGAAGAAGCGCATTGGCCCAGGCGTCAGGGCGGCCAGGATCAGCGGCACCCACCGTCCGGTGACGTGTTCCATCACCTCCCGCCCGGGGCAGTCGTTGTGAAATGTGTCACTGATCCACCGGGCGTCGCTCTCGTCCACCTGCTCACCTACTGCTGTCTCTCGGGCTTACCTTGAGGTGCGTACTTACAAAATGTAAGCCCAAAACCTAGCGTCTCTCGCGTCTTCGTACGACGAGTCAGGAGAGACAGATGAACAGCAAGCAGGTGGCGCTGGTTAGCGGAGCCAGCCGGGGGATCGGGGCCGCGACCGCGCGCGAGCTGGGTCGGCTCGGCTATCACGTGATCGTCAACTATCTGCGCGACGCCGAGTCCGCAGAGCTGGTGGCCAAGCAGATCGGCGCCGCGCAGGCGATCCAGGCCGACGTGACTGATGAGGCCCAGGTGACCACGCTGGTGGACCGGGTGGTCGCCGAACACGGGCGGATCGACGTGCTGGTGGGCAACGCCCACACCGCGGCGCCGCCTTTCGGCCCGCTGGAACATGTGCCGTGGGAGGCGTTTGCAGCCAAGATGAGCGATGAGCTGGCCGGCGTCTACCACCTGACCCGGCGGGTGCTGCCGGTCATGCGCCAACGGCGGTCCGGCCGGATCGTCTACGTCTCCGCTACCGCGGCCGAGCTGATCATCGGCAGCCCCGCCCAGTCCACTGCCAAAGCCGCCGTGAACGCCTTCGCCCAGCAGGTCGCCGGCGAGGCCATACGGGACGGCATCACCGTCAATGCCGTCGCCCCTGGCGCGGTTGGTACCGATGCCACCGCTGAGGTGTTCACCGATGGCATCCGGCGCCACTTCGGCGACCGGTCGGTGACCGGCACGATGCTGCGGCCGCAGGACCTGGCTCGCCCGATCGCCGCGCTAGTGGACGGCGCGTTCGCCATGGTCACCGGCCAGGTGATCCGCATCGATGGCGGATACCCGCTGCTGAGCCAGTTGCTGGACGGCCTGCCGGCCCAGTTCCCCACGGCTTCGTGAGCCTCACAACAGAGAGTGCGGCTCAACCTCCAGGTTGATGACGTCGACCAGGCCGCAGCTCGGGGGAATGCGCTGATGAGGCGGTCGTGCTCATGTCCGAGCTCCACTGGCTGACGGGCCTACGGCTGTCGTCGGCCGGTCCCAGCCGGACCACGTCCAGCGGCGCCGTCCATGAACTGCGGCCCATCGTCAGCGCTGCGACGAACGAGTACGGCCAACCCGGGATGAACTGGGAGGCGCTCTTGGCCCGGCCGTAGACGTGGCAGAACAGCCGCTCGGCTGAGCAGGTGGCGTCCGAGCGCAGCCATGGCGACACATCCACCGCGAGTACGATGCGCCCGTCCGGCCAGCGCGGTAACGGCAGTCTGGGCAGCACGTCACGCAGCTGGCGAGGTTGTTGCGGGAGGTCAGGGTGTCGGGGTGGTCGCCGAGCACCCGCTCCCGCTCGGCGAGCGTCGCCTCGTACAGAGGGATCGCCCGGTCCAGGTCCTCGGCCAGCGCGGTGCGGGTGTCCAGGCCGAGGAAGACGCTGCGGCTGGTGCGGCCCTTGCCGCGCACCCCGCTCAGCTTGGCCTTCTTCACCCGCCGCAGCTGGGCGCGGTCGCGTGGCTCCAGCTGGGCCAGGTCCAGGCCGGCGTTCTCGGCGCGGCGCAGCCTGGTGCCCAGCATGGTGTGCACGGTGGCACGATCACGCAGTGGCCGGGCATGGCGGTGCGTGGTGGCCGGGCCGGCGCCGCGGTGGCAACGGCCGGTGAGCTGGTGGAAGGACTCCAGCCGGTCCAGCACGTTCTTGACGGTGCAACGGAGTGCCCGGCGGAAGGGCGAACAGGTCGCGCGGCAGCCAGTGCGCGTGGACGTCGATGATCCCCGCGCGGAGGTCTCCTGTGATCGCCATCTTCCGCTCCTGGCCTCCAGGGCAGCCGTCGTCGCCGTCGCGTTCGCGCGGGTTGTCTCAGGTTGGCTTGCCCGGCCGCTCGCGTGCGGCGCGCGTGATCGCGCGTCTGATGGGTTCGTAGCCGGTACACCGGCAGATGTTGGAGCCGACCAGGGCGGCGACGCGCTCCGGGTCGTCGCCGATGCCGGGATCGCGCTCCAGCGCCCCGGCGGCCACCATCAGGAAGCCCGGCGTGCAGAAGCCGCACTGCAGGGCGTGCTCGGCGGAGAAAGCCCGCTGCAGGGGATGGGGCTCGCCGTCGGGACCGGCCAGCCCTTCCACGGTACGCACCGAGCTGCCGTCGCACTGCACGGCCAGCATGAGGCACGATCGCACGGCCCGGCCGTCGACCAGCACCGTGCACGCCCCGCAGACGCCGTGCTCGCAGCCCAGATGCGTGCCGGTAAGGCGGCAGTCGTCACGCAGCACGTCGGCCAGCACCCGGCGGGGCTCCACGTCGAGTGGGTATTGCTCGCCGTTCACCGTGAGAGTGATCTTCATCAGTGGCCTCCCTCGCTCGCGGCGACCCGCGCGCGCTGATCTCGCGCCGCCTCGCGCAGGGTCCTGCCGACCAGGACGGCGATGGCCTGCCGCCGGTACTCCACGTCCGCGTAGGGTTCGGCCACAGGAGCCGCGTCCTGCTCGGCGGCGATGCGGCCCGCCCGGGCGAACGGGTGGTCGCCGGGCACCCGGCGTCCTGCCGGGGGCGCGAGGTCGGTACCGATCAGCGCCCGCTCGGCGGCCCTGGCCCGCACCGGCCTGTCGGCGCAGTTGACGAGTCCGATCCTGGCCCCGATGATCACCCCGTCGCGTGCGGTGAGCGTCGCCGCCACGGCCACCTGGGCGAAGCAGAAGTGCGTGCGCCGGTGCTCGATGAAGCCGACCCCGGTGTCGCCGGTGAGCAGCGGGAACCGCACAGCGGTGATGAGCTCGTCCGGCCTGCGGGCGGTCTGGAACGGCCCATGGAAGTAGTCGCGGGCCGGAATCTCGCGTGGACCGCCGGTGCCGTGCAGCTCGAGGTCGGCGTCGAGCGCGAGGGCGAGGGCACACCATTCCGAGGCGGGGTGCGCCCAGGCGAGGCTGCCGACCATGGTTCCGCGGGAGCGGATGGGCGGGTGGGCGATGTTGGCGACAGCGCGTGCGAACAGCCTGCCGATCGGGCCCGGCACGGCCTGCTCCGACTCGAAGGCGTCGTGGCGGATCAGGGCGCCGATCCGCAAGGTGCTGTCGTCCCCGTCCATTTGCACGTCCATGCGGTCGAGCTCGGCGACGCGGTTGATGTCGACGACCAGTTCAGGACGGATGCGTTGCAGGTGCATCTCCAGGATGAGGCTCTGCCCACCGGCCAGGACCTGGGTCCTGCGCCCGTTGCCCGCGAGCGCGTCGACGGCCTCGTGCACGGTGCGCGGCGCGACGTAGTCGAAGGCGGCGGGCTTCACCGGACCTCCTCCAGTTTCGGGGCGCGGGCCGCTCGCCACACCACGTCCGGGGTGAGCGGCATCTGCAGCAGGTCGGGGTCGGCGACGCGCAGCGCGTCCGCCACAGCGTTGACGATCGCCGCCGGCGTGCCGATGCAGCCCGACTCGCCCGCCCCTTTGGCACCCAGCGGTGTGGTGGGGCTCGGCGTGCAGGTGTCCTTGATCTCGATGGGCGGGATCTCGGTGAACGTCGGCAGCAGGTAGTCCAGCAGGCCGTTGGCCAGCAGGGGAACGCCGTCCTGGCCGAAGGGGATGCCCTCGTAGAGTGCCTGGCCAATGCCCTGCACGACCGATCCGAAGGCCTGCCCGTGCACCACCATAGGGTTGAGCACCCGTCCGCAGTCGTCCACGGCCACCACCCGCAGCACGCGTACGGTGCCCAGCTCCGGATCGACCTCGATCACGGCCGCGTGGGCGCCGAACGGGAACGCCATGCCCGCCTCGAACCGGTCGTCCACGCGCAGCGGCCCGGTCGCCTTCACCAGTTCGGCCAGGTCCATGGCCGCCGAGCCGTCCCGGACGGGGTGCACGGTGCCGTGGGACCACGCCACCTCCTCCGCCGGCATCCCCCACAGGGCTGCGGCCCGCTCGCGCGCCTGCTCGATGAGCAAGGTGGCGGCGTGCTGCAGCGCCGCTCCGTCGACCTGCGCCGAACGGCTGGCGAAGGAGCCCAGCCCGTCGGGCTGGGCGTCGGTGTCGCCCTCGACCAGCCGCACCCGCGCAGCATCCACGCCGAGGGTCTCGGCGACCAGCTCGGGGAAGACAGTCTCGTGGCTCTGGCCACTGGGGGAGGCGCCGCATCGGGCGGTGAACGTGCCGTCCTCGCCCGCCTCGACGCTGACGAACTCGTGCAACCCTCCGGGTTCGCCTCCAGAGCGCTCCACGTAGCAGGACAGGCCGATCCCCACCGGCAGGGCGTCAGGATCAGCCCGGCGGCGGTCCTGTTCGGCCCGCCACACGTCGTAATCGAGGGTCCGCAGCGCCAGGTCGAGCGCGGCGGCATAGTTCCCGCTGTCGTAGCGCCGCCCAGTGGGCGTCTGGTACGGGAAGTCGTCGGGCGAGATGAAGTTGCGCCGCCGCAGCTCCGCAGGATCCATCCCCAGCCGCCGGGCCAGCACGTCCATTGACCGCTCCAGCGCGATCGCGGCCTCCGGACGGCCCGCGCCTCGATACGGGTAGGTCACCATGGTGTTGGTGAGCACCGAGCGCACGACGGCATGAACCCGGGGCGTGGCGTACGGCCCGGTCGCCATCCAGGCCGTCTGCATGGGCAGGCCGACCCCGAGGTGGGGGTAGGCGCCCACGTCGGCGTCGATGGTCAACTCGTAGGCGAGCAGGCGCCCATCAGCGTCCGCGGCGAGCCGGACCCGCTGATCCTGCCCCCGGCCCCGGCTGGCGACCAGCATGGACTCCAGCCGGTCCTCCACCCATCGAACGGGACGGCCGAGCCGCACCGCCAGGAAGGCGACCGCGACGAACTCCGGGAACGCCGCGCTCTTCGACCCGAACGCGCCCCCGGTGTCCGGCACCACGACCCGTATCCGCTCGGCCGGCCAGCCCAGCAACGCGGCCAGTTCCCGGCGCAACCGGTGCGGCATCTGGTGCCCCGACCACACGGTCAGCCGGTCGTGTCCGGGCACGCACAGAATGGCCCGGCACTCCATCGGCGTGGGCATCAGCAGTTGCTGGCGATATCGTGCCTCCACCACGATCGCCGCCTCCCGCCACACCGACTCCTCGATCGGCTCCCCGGCCTCCCCTAGAAACGCGATGTTGCTCAGACCGTCGAACAGGCGAACGGAGTCAGCCGCCGCGGCTGACGGCGACACCACCGCCGGCCGGGGATCAATCTGGAAGACGACCTCGGCGGCCCCGTCCTCGGCCTGGTAGCGGTCCTGTCCCACGACCACCGCCAGCGCCTCACCGGAGTATCGCACCCGGTCCTTGACCAGCACCGGCCACTCCCGGCCGGCCACGGCCTCTTCCGTGGACAGCTTGGCCAGCAGCGTGTGCGGCACCGGAGGCAGATCCTGCAACGTGGCGGCCGAGTGCGGGCACATGGGAAGATCCGCGAGTTCCGCGGCGGACCAGGCCCCCACCACACCCGGCACCTCACAGGCGACGGAGCAGTCCACCTTGCGCAATATGCCGTGCGCGACATCGCTTCTCACAAAAGCGGCGTCCAAACAGCCCGGCACGTGCATATCGGCGACATAGCGGCCCGCGCCGGTGAGCAATCGTTCGTCCTCACGCCTCGACCAATGCTCCACAACCGAGACCTCCGCTCCGCCCGTGTTCCACGGTTGGCCAGATTTTATCTTTCGACGTGAATAAGAATCGAATATCCATATCCGACCCGCCATGGCAAGCTAGTCCCGATTCGACGGTACATGTCAGCTCGAAGGGTCCTCGATAGGCCGTGGGAAAATTTCGAACCGATTTTGCCTGACCTGTACCGATAAGGGACGTACAACGCAGTCCGCCCTCACGGCGCACCAGGCAGCCCATCTCCTCCCGCGCCAGCCGCACCCCCAGTTCCTGTTCAAGAGCCCGCGCCGTGCCGGACACCGCCGACTGCACCAGCACCTACCCGAATGGCATTCCATCCCATGCCCGGTCACGTCGATGTCCTTCGTCGGAATTCACCGACCCGGAAAAGCACAGACCCCACCGTCCACCTCCTTGGACGACCCGGCGATAAGGCGCGCGTTACTTTGACTTTCCCTCAGGGCGATTAGCGTACGAAGCGAACGTATCCACCAGACCAGCCATCTATATGTTCGAAGGGTGCGTCGACATGCCCACGACGGACGCCAACTCACCAGGAACGACGTGGTTCATCACCGGCACCTCGCAAGGCTTCGGGCTGGAGCTGGTCAAGCAGCTCCTGGCCGGCGGGCGCCGCGTGGCAGCCACCGCCCGCGACACCGCCCGTCTGCGTGAGAACCTCGGCGAGGACGCCTCAAGCGACTTGTTCCTTCCCCTGCAGGTCGACCTCGCCGATGCGAGCAGCATCGACAGTGCCGTGCATCGAACCGTCGAGCACTTCGGCTCCATCGACGTCCTCGTCAACAACGCCGGGTACGGCCTGCTCGGCTCCGTGGAGGAGACGAGCGACGCCGAGGCCCGCGCGATGTTCGACATCAACTTCTTCGGGCTCTGGAACGTGACACGTGCCGTACTCCCGCAGATGCGCGCCCAGCGCAGGGGGCGCATCATCAACATGTCCTCCATCTTCGATCTGGTCTCCGGGGCCGGATGGGGTCTGTACAACGCGACCAAATTCGCCGTAGAAGGCCTCTCCGAGGCGCTTGCGCAGGAAGTCGAGCCGTTCGGCATCTCGGTCACTCTCATCGAGCCCGGATACTTCCGGACCAGCTTCCTCGGCGGCGGATCTCTCGCACTGCCCGAGAACACCATCGATGCCTACACCGCGGTTCGCGACATGACCGAGGAGCACAACAAGATGGAAGGAAATCAGATCGGCGACCCCGTACGTGCGGCCGAAGCCATCATTGACGTAGCCTCACGCACTCCCGCCCCGCTGCGACTCCTGCTCGGATCGGATGCGCTGCGACTGGCGACCCAGAAGATCGAGAACCTGGCGGCCGGGATCGAGCAGAACAAGGAGATCACCCTGTCCACGGACCACCGCTGACCCGCCCCCGCTACGGGCCACCGCGAGTCCTTCGCCGGCACGCGCGAGCGGGACTCGCCCTCAGCCCGACGGCTCACTGACCAGCGAGGAAATGCCGGTCCAGGGCGTCTCTACTCCCGAGACCCTTCCCGTACGCCGCGGCGAAGGCCTCCTCGCCCAGCGCGGCCCGCCCCCGGCGGGTGAGCTCGCGAACCTGCTGATCGGTGCGGTCGTGCGTGCCGCGCAGCCGGGAGGCGGCGCCGAGCAGGACGGCCGACTCGTCATGCCGCCCGTGCGCCTCGGCGAGCGCGGCCGCGTTCACCGCCACCAGCGACAGGATCGGCAGGTCCCCGGTCTCCAGCGCTGCCGCGTACGCCTTCGCCAGCGCCTGCTCCGCGCCGGCCAGGTCGCCCAGCTCCAGGCAGAGCGAGGCCCGTACGTTGCTGACCAGCGTCCGCACGTGGTCACCGGGGAACGTGGCGTCGCCGTGCAGACCCCGTTCGGCGTCGTCGAGCAGCTGCCGCGCCCGGTCCAGGTCGCCGTACCGCAGCCAGAAGCCGGACTCCCGCGCGTCGACCAGGATCAGCATCTCGTTCGAGGCCGCGCGCCGGGCCCGCTCCCGGGTCGAGTCGATCATGGCGATCGCCACGTCGGTCTCGCCGCGCCGCAGGTGCAGGTCGATCCAGCGCAGGTCCCTGTACACCTCGTCGCGCAGGCTGAGCGAGCCGAACTCGCCGGCCAGCGTCCGGGCCTCGTGCAGGTCGGCCAGCGCGCCGTCGAGGTCGTCGTCGTACTGCCGCAGCTGGGCGCGCATCGGCAGCGCGCCGGCCTGGCCCCAGCGGTCGCCGGCCCGCCGGAAGCAGGCCAGGGCCGCCTCCACGTCGGTGCGCATCGTGTCGAGCTCGCCCGCGTTCTCGGCGAACCGGGCCCGGAACAGGCGGGCCAGCCCGGACAGCCAGACGTCGTCGCCCTCGGCCAGGCGCTCGATGATCGCGAGCCTGGTCTTCTCCTCCTGCATGAGCGCGGTGATCACGCCGTACGGTCCCGGCAGCTCCGGGTACGCGAGCAGCCGGGCGGCCAGCTCGCGCATCTGCGCCTGGTCGTCGGCGACCTCCTCGGCGGTCATCCCCGGCCGGGTCTCGAGCCGGTCGATCAGGTAGATCGCGTGCGCGCAGTCGCGGGCGGGCGTCGGCCCGCCGCCGGGCACCGCCAGGGCCTCGCCCAGCCAGTAGGCCGCATCGGGCTGCCGGCCGAACATCTGCCAGTACCAGGTCAGGTTCAGGGCGAGAGCGACCGCGCCGGGGGCGTCGCCGGTGTCGCACCGCCGGCGCAGGGCGGCCAGCGCGTTGTCGTACTCGGCGCTGATGACGCGCATGGCCGCCAGCTGGCCGGGCCCGCGCAGCTGCGGGTCGTAGCGGGCCATCAGCTCGGCGAAGTGGCTGGCGGCCAGGTCGCGGACGGCGCCGAGGTCGCCCGTCTCGGCCAGGCGGTCGGTGCCGTACGCGCGCAGCGTCTCCAGCATGCGGTAGCGGCCCGGGTCGGGCGCGAGCTGCAGCAGCGACCGGTCGACCAGGCCCGCGAGCAGCTCGGGGATCTCGGCGGCCGGCACCGCGGTGCCGGCGCAGAGCGCGGTGGCCGAGGCCGGCGTGACGCCGCCGGGCAGGATCGAGACGCGTTCGGCGACCGTACGCTCGTGCTCGCTCAGCAGCTGCCAGCTCCAGGCGATGACCGCGCGCAGCGTGCGGTGCCGGGGCAGAGCGGTACGGCTGCCGGTGGTGAGGAGCCGGAAGCGGTCGGACAGCCCGTCGGCCAGCTCGGGCAGCGACAGCGTCCGCAGCCGGGCCGCGGCCAGCTCCAGCGCCAGCGGCATCCCGTCCAGGCCGCGGACCACCCGCCGGACCTCGGGCAGCGTCGCCTCGTCCACCTCGAAGCCCGGGCGCACGGCCGCGGCCCGCTCGGTGAACAGGCGTACCGACGCCGCCCGCCGGGCCTGCTCGACGCCGGCGTCCGGCTCGGGCAGCGCGAGCGGGCCGAGCGGCACCAGCGCCTCGCCGTCGACCGCGAGGGGTTCGCGGCTGGTGGCGAGCACGCGCAGCCCGGCGCAGCGGGACAGCAGCGCCGCGACCAGGTGGGCCACGGCGTCGATCAGGTGCTCGCAGTTGTCGACCAGCAGCAGGCTTTCCCGGCCGCCGAGCCGGTCGGCGAGCACGTCCAGGTCGTCGCCCTCGACCCGCATCCTGGCCTCGAACATCGCGCCGCCGCGCAGCCCGATCCCGGCGAGCACGGCCGCGCCGACCTTGGCCGGCTCGGTGACCGAGGCGAGATCGATCATCCAGGCGCCGTCGCGGTATTCGTGGCGGTGGCGACGGGCGGCCTCCAGCGCGAGCCGGGTCTTCCCGGCGCCGCCGGGACCGAGCACGGTGACCAGGCGCCCGGCGGCGAGCAGCGTGTCGATCCGGGCCAGGTCGTCCTCGCGCCCGATGAAGCCGGTCAGCGGCGCGGGCAGGTTGCCCGACCTGGTCCGCGAGGCGTCCGGGGCGGGCCGCTCGGCGCGCAGCAGGCGCAGGTGGCGCTCGTGCAGGGCGGTGCCCGGATCGGCGCCGAGGGCGTCGGCCAGGGTCTCGCGGACCCGCTCGTACAGAGCCAGGGCCTCGGCCTGGCGCCCCTGGGCGGCGAGCGCGTCCATGAGCAGCGCGGCCGCCCGCTCGTGGACGGGGTGCTCGGCGAGCAGGGCGGTCAGGCGGGCGGCGGCCGCGTCGGCACGGCCCAGGGACAGCTCGGCGTCGGCGAGGTCGGCGACGGCCTCCACCGAGGCGTGGGCCAGCCGGGTCGCGGCGGCGGGCGCCACCGCGGCGACGACCGCGGGCTCGGCGCCGGGACGGTCGCCCCACAGCGCCACGGCCTCGCCGAGCACGGCCGCCGCGGCATCCGGGTCGCCTGCGCGCCGGCGGTCACGGCCGGCTGCGGTGAGCTGCTCGAACCGCAGCGCGTCCACGTCGGCCGCGTCCACCTCCAGCCGGTAGCCGCCCACGACCTGCGCGACGTCGCCTGCCGAGCCGAGGGTCCGGCGCAGCCGCGAGACGAGGGCCTGCAGGGCGTGGGCCGGGCCGGCCGGCGGGTCCTCGGCCCAGATCGCGTCGACCAGCACGCCCGGCTCGACCGCGCGCCCGCCGGCGAGCGCCAGCCGTACGAGCAGGCCCTGCAACCGCGCACCCTGAACGGGCAGGGCCACGTCACCGCGAGACGCCTGAAAGGCGCCGAGCAGCGTGACGCGAAGCCGCGCATCCCCGTCCATCGCTCGATCCTCGCGCACGCACCCTCGAGTCCCCAAATCCGTGTCAGCGCCGTGTGTGCCCCGTGTGAGCGGCCCGCGTCAGTCTTCACCTGCCTCGGAGAAGAGGCTTCTGAAGGGAGTTTCTCGTGCATGACGTAGTGATCGTGGGCGCCGGCCCGGTCGGTCTTTTCCTCGCCTGCGAGCTTGGCCTCGCGGGCTGCTCTGTCCTGGTGCTGGAGCGGGATCCGGAGCCGCGCTCCCCGTGGAAGGCGGACCCGCTCGGGATGCGGGGCCTGTCCGCCGCGTCGGTCGAGGCGTTCTACCGCCGCGGGATGCTGGACCCGCTGCTGAAGGCGTCGGGCGTCGACGACTATCCCGGCGCGGACGAGCAGGGACCCCCTCGTGGCGCGGGCCACTTCGCCGGCATGATGCTCGATCCGGCGAAGGTGGACGTCGCCGCCCTGCCCTTTCGGCTTCCCAGCCCGGCGATGGAGGGCGTGATGACGAACCTCGAAGCGGTCGAGACGGTGCTGTCCGAGCGGGCCTCCGCGCTCGGCGTGGAGATCAGGCGCGGCGTCGAGGTCTCGGCCATCGCGCAGGACGACGAGATCGCGGTCGCACGGGCCGGCGAGCACGAGTACGCGGCGCGCTGGGTCGTCGGCTGCGACGGCGGGCGCAGCGCGGTGCGCGGGCTCGCGGGCTTCGGCTTCGCCGGCACCGAGCCGCAGTTCACCGGCTACGTCGTGCTCGCCGACATCGCCGATCCCGGGAAGCTGCGCCCAGGGTTCAATCTGACGCCGACGGGCATGTACCTGCGCACGCCCGCGGAAGGGTACGTCGGCATGCTGGAGTTCGACGGCGGCGCGTTCGACCGCTCGCAGCGGCCGACCCGCGAACACCTCCAGGCGGTTCTGCGCCGTGTGTCCGGCACCGACGTGACGCTGGACGACGTCCGTCTCGCTTCGAGCTTCACCGATCGGGCGATGCAGACGACGACGTACCGGCAGGGGCGTGTCCTGCTCGCGGGCGACGCCGCGCACATCCACTCTCCTCTCGGGGCGCAGGGACTCAACCTCGGCCTCGGCGACGCCATGAACCTGGGATGGAAGCTCGCGGCGACCGTGCACGGGTCCGCGCCGGACGGGTTGATCGACACCTACACCCGCGAGCGCCATCCGATCGGCGCCCGGGTGCTCGACTGGACGCGCGCCCAGACGGCCGTCATGAGGCCGGACCCGCATGCCCAGGCGATCCAAGGACTGATGCGCGACCTGCTCGGGACCCGCGACGGAACGACCTACGTGTTCGACAGGATCTCGGGATCGTCGAGCCGCCACGACCTCGGCGGCGAGCACCCCCTGGTCGGCCGCAACGCCCCGGACTTCCGTCTTGAGGACGGCACCCGCCTCGGCGACCTGATGCAGGACGGACGAGGCGTCGCCCTCGATTTCAGCGGCGGCCGACGCCTGCATGGTTCGGCGACGGGCTGGGAGAGCCGGATGCGGTATGCGGCCGGGCCGGCGAGAGACGACCTCGGACTGGGTGCCGTGCTCGTCCGGCCTGACGGCGTGGTCGCCTGGGCAGGGGATCGGGCCCCTGACCGTGAAGCGTTCGAGCGGGCCGCCGGCCATTGGTTCGGCAGCCCGTGAACGGGGGTCGAGGAGCTGCCGTCTCCTTGAGGTCCTCGATGAGCGGCAGGTCAGGACTCCAGGAAGTGCAGCACGGCCAGCACCCGGCGGCTGTAGCCGGTCGTGTGCGACAGCCGCAGCTTGTCGAACAGCGAGTTCACGTGCTTCTCCACCGCGCTCTGCGACACGTGCAGCGCCTGGGCGATCGAGGCGTTGGTCAGCCCCTGCGCCATCCGTTCCAGCACCTCGCGCTCCCGCGCCGTCAGCCGGGCCAGGGGATCCACCTGCGTCGTACGGGCCAGCAGCTGACGCACCACCTCCGGGTCGAAGGCCGCCCCGCCCGCGCCAACCCGCTCCAGCGCGTCCAGGAAGTCGCCGACCTGCGCCACCCGGTCCTTGAGCAGGTAGCCGACGCCCTCGACGTCCGCGCTCATCAGCTCGGTGGCGTACCGCTTCTCCACGTACTGCGACAGCACCAGCACCTTCACGGCGGGCCAGCGCCGCCTGATCTCCAGCGCCGCCCGCAGGCCCTCGTCGGTGTGGGTCGGCGGCATGCGGACGTCCACGACCACGATGTCCGGCCGGTGCTCGGCCACCGCGGTGACCAGCGCGTCGCCGTCGCTGACCGCGGCCGGCACCTCGTGGCCCTCCTCCAGCAGCAGCCGCACCAGGCCCTCGCGCAGCAGCGTGGAGTCCTCGGCCAGGATCACCCGCACGGCAGCACCGCCGTGATCGTGGTCGGCCCGCCGATCGGGCTGCTCACCTCGAAGCCGCCGTCCAGCGCCGCCACCCGCCTGGCCAGCCCCGACAGGCCGCCGCCGGCCGCCCGCGCGCCGCCCGCGCCGTCGTCTCGCACCCGTACGAGCACCGCAGCGTCCTCCTCGTGCACCTCGACCGTGATGAGCGTGGCGCCGGCGTGCTTGGCGGCGTTGGTGACGGCCTCGCACACCACGAAGTACGCCGCCGTCTCCACCGCCATCGGCGGCCGACGCCGCAGGTCGCAGGCTACCCTGACCGGAACGCTCGACCGTTCGGCCAGCCCCGCCAGCGCCTCGCCCAGGCCCAGGGTGTCCAGGCCGCTGGGATAGACCCGCCAGGCCACCTCGCGCAGCTCGGCCAGCGCCTGCTGCGCCTCCTGGTGCGCCTGCTCCAGCAGCTCCGGCCGGCCCCGCCTGGCCCGTCCGACCAGCATCGACAGCGCCACCAGCCGCTGCTGCAGCCCGTCGTGCAGGTCGCGCTCGATCCGGCGGCGTTCGGAGTCCACGGCGGTCACGATGCCGGCGCGGCTCTCGGACAGTTCGGCGATCCTGCGTTCGAGGGCCTGGGTCGGGTCGGGGGCGAGCATGCGCACCGCCAGCCGGCGTTCCAGCGCGTGCACGCCCACCACGCCCGACAGGGCCAGGAACAGCAGGACGATCCCGCCGACCACGAGGTAGGCGACCAGCGGGAGCGAGGGCGCCATTCCGTCGAACCGCTCGCCGCGCGCCCAGGCGGTGAGGAGGAGGACGTAGGCGCGAGCCCCGTACACGAGCAACGTGATCACCAGCCCGCCCAGCACCCCGACCGGGACGCGGGCGGCCAGGTAGGGCACGGGCCTGCCGTCCTGGAGGGCGTCGGGGTCCAGGCGCAGGCGGCGCGCCTCGAGGCGGGCCAGCCTGCGGGCCGCGGCGGTAACGTTCGGATTGCCCAGCAACGGCAGCGCCAGCAGCAGGAAGACCAGCTCGGCCGGCGCGGTGACGGCGCCCAGCGTCACCGCGCCCAGCAGCCGCAGCCCCTCAGCGGCGACTCGCATGCCTGCCCTTGCGCCGCTCGGCCAGCCGCACCCCGACGAACACCACGAATGCCAGCACCACCAGCGCGAGCACCACCTTGGAGCCGATGCCGACGTACGCCTCCACCAGCGACCAGTTCTCGCCCAGCAGGTAGCCGGCCATCACGAAGATGGTGTTCCAGATCAGGCTGCCGGTGGCCGTCAGGAGCGTGAACGGCACCAGCGGCATCCGCTCGACGCCCGCCGGCACGGAGATGAGGCTGCGGAAGATGGGGATCATCCGCCCGAAGAACACCGTCTTGCGGCCGTGCCTGAGGAACCACGCCTCGGTCTTCTCGATGTCGGACGTCTTGACCAGCGGCAGCTTGGCGGCGATGGCCAGCGTGCGCTCGCGGCCCAGCAGCGCCCCCACCCAGTACAGCGCCAGCGCCCCGATCACGGAGCCGAGCGTCGTGCACACCAGCACGTCCAGCAGGTCCATCTCGCCTCTGGACGCGGTGAAGCCCGACAGCGGCAGGATCACCTCGCTGGGCAGGGGAGGGAAGAGGTTCTCCAGCGCGATCGCGAGCCCGGCCCCGGGCGCGCCGAGAGTCTCCATCAGTCCAACCAGCCAATCAGTCATGGGCTCAAGCCTAGGGATGATCGGATATGCCCGGAATGAGGAGGACTTCTGATCGCGGGGTGCGGTAAACCACACCCCTACGTACCGTACACTGTACGGTCGTGAGCTTCCCGACGGATCTGGCCCAGCACGCGGCAGTGTTCCAACCCGGCGACCCACCCAGGTCCGGTCATGTCACCTTCCTCGACCCGGACGGGCCGTCCGCGGTGACGGTGGCCGACGAGCACGACGGCACGTTGCGCACGCGCGAGGTCGCGGCCACCCGCGTCCCGGTCGGGGAGGCGGTGGCGGGGCTGGCCAGGGCCCGTATGGACTCGCGGGCCCACCCGGCGACGCGCTTCTGGGGGGCGGCCGCGCTGGTGGCGCTCCAGCTGGTCACCCGGGGCCGCATCCTGCCGGGGGTGTCGGCGGGGGAGCACGACTCGTGGCGCGCGGGCCCGCTCGACGCCGCCGACATCCAGCGGGTACGCGAGCTGGCCGCCGCCATGCCCGCCGCGGCCCGCGCCATCCCTCTGCAGCCCGGGCAGCAGGCGGAGCCGTGGCTGCCGGAGGCGGAGCCGCTCGTACGCGCGTTCCTCGACGCCGTCGCCGACGCCATGCCGCGCTCGCCCGGCGCCGTACGGGCCACCGGCGCCACCGCCTTCGCCGCCGCCAAGCCCGTCAAGGTGCCGCACCTGCGCCCCTGGGCCGAGGAGGTCGCGGCCGGCCTCGACTCGGGCGTACGGCTGTCGCTGCGCCTGGAGGCCGACGACCTGGCCGCCGCCGAGTTCCGCGCGATCGTCCAGCTGCACAGCCTGGCCGACCCCTCGCTCGTCGTCGACGCGGCCGACCTGTGGCAGGGCCGCGAGGCGGGTTTCGGGCCGCGCGCCAGGATCGAGGCCACGCTGGCCGTGCGCCGGGCCGCCCGTATCTGGCCGCGCCTGGAACGGCTGCTCGACAACGCCGTCCCCGACGAGCTCGCGCTCACCGACGGCGACGTCGAGCAGCTGCTCGCCGGCGCCGCCGAACGCCTGGCCGCCGCCGGCCTTCGTGCCCGGGTAGCTGTCATGAGGCGGTCCAGAGCGGTGGCAATCGTTATCTTGGGTTGCCAAGCGAAACCGCTGGTCAGCCGCTTGAAG